>CALCEK010000163.1 GCA_937900125.1 uncultured Treponema sp.
TTCAAGGAGGCTGAATCGGAGTTACTTGATATGCTTGAAAAAAGGTATGGAGAGTTAAGAAATCTGAACAAGGTTGCTTAAAAAGTCGGCTTGTACAGAAAGTTGGAAAATAGTTTACACAAAACTATTGACACAATCGTCGTTGTACTTGGGCTTTATGTGAATTTCAACAATCATTTGTTATTGTTCTCATACAAGTTCTCCTATTAAATATTCACCTTATTATAGCACATTTTTGTGAATAAAGCGATAAAAATGGCGCGTTCATCTTACATAACCATCCGCTTTTCAGAAATTTTAGAGATACCCTAATTTTTTGACTGAAGTTTCCGAACAGGTCTAGTGGTTAATTGCCGAAGAAACGCATACGTGTTTAGGAAAAGATTCTCGTTTATTCTTTTCGCCCGCCCTTGTTAGCATATCCATCACTTTCTCTCCCAACCGTGCGCCCCTGTTTGCACCACCCACATTTTCTCCCGCTAACACGCCACCGCTTCCTCCGCTCACGCTACCCCCCGCATTTCTTCCTCCAACCCCGCCGCTCTCTTTGCCTGAACCGCTTCCCTTCTCCCCCAAAAAAAATGCTAAAGGGTGCTAATTTTTTGTAATAGAAATAAATAAAATGTTATAACTAAGATTACTTTAAGAATTCGTCCTTAAAATAAGACATAAATCTAAAAACTTTTGGGAGGTTTTTATGAAAAAACATCAAATTTTTTGTTCAGCATTAGTTTTGTCTGCATTTTTGCAAGCCACTTATGCTCAGGACTTTCCTGGTTTTGGCAGTGTTCCCGATGAAGAAAAACCCGAACTTTCGGGCGTGTACACTGTTTCTAAAACTGCGGAAAAAGCACTTTCTGGAGTACAATACAAAAGTACGGAAGAAGACGTTTCTGTCGTTTTGATAAAAGACGGTGGAAAAGCTGAACTTTTAAAGGCAATCTTAGAAAAAGCGGGCGACAGTTCAAATGACGGACAAAGCAATTTTTACGGATTAAACGCCGCCGTTGTCGTTGCTGACGGAAGCTCGCTCACTTTAAAGGACGTTTCTGTTTTTTCTGACGCAGACGGAGCAAATGCGATTTTTTCTACTGGGGAAGGTTCGCTTGTAACAATCAAGGGAATTACTATACATACGATTCAGAATTCTTCGCGCGGACTTGATTCTACCTATGGCGGAAAAATTGTGGCGCAAAATGTTGACATTACAACCGAAGGCGCACACAGTGCTGCATTTGCAACAGACCGTGGCGAAGGAACGGTTACAGTTACGGGCGGAAAAGCGCAAACTTCTGGGGAAGGTTCGCCTGTAATTTATTCAACGGGAAACATCAGCGTAAATTCTCTTACGGGAACGGCAACTGGTTCAGAAATGGCTGTAATTGAAGGGAAAAATTCCATTTCTATTGTAAAAAGTACGCTTTCTGGCGCGGGACCGCAAGGCATTATGCTTTACCAAAGTATGAGTGGAGACGCAAATGTTGGAACAAGCGTTTTTTCTGTAAGCGATTCAAATCTTACAAGTACATCTAAAGGGCCGTTCTTTTACGTAACAAACACGCAAGCTGTAATTAACCTTAAAAATTCCAAGCTAAACAATACGGCTTCTTCCGTTTTGCTCAAAGTTTCTGGAAATAACAGTGAGCGCGGTTGGGGAGAAATTGGCGCAAACGGCGGAACGCTCACTTTTAATGCAGAAAAACAGCAACTTTCTGGAGAAATTATTTGTGATTCTATCAGCAATCTTACTTTGAATTTGAACAAAAATTCTGTTTTTTCAGGTTCAATCAATGAAAAAAATGAAGGAATTGTGAATCTTTCTATTGCGAAAAATGCAAAAGTTCAGTTTACAAAAGATTCTTACATAAATGAATTTGTGGATTCTGATGTAAAATTTGCAAATATTTCTGCTCCAAATTGCACAATCTACTATAACAAAAATGTCGGCAAAAACGCCTACCTTGGCGGAAAAACTTATTCGCTAAAAAATGGAGGCACTTTGTCTCCTTTTGAAGGAAAATCGGATTCAGAAATTTCAGAATTCCAGGCGGAATTAAACAAACGGCATGGCAAAAATCGCCCAGATGGGAATCCGCATGGAAATCCTGAGTTTCACGGAAATCCGCCAAAACCGCAAAAAATTTCTGGAACAGTGCGTGTAAACGGAGAAGGCGAAAATGCGCAACTTACGCTTTTGACCGATGAAGGCAAAACTTACGTTTTGAGATTTTTTTCTGACCGCAAAGAACCACAGGGAGAACCGAACGGGAATCCACACGGAGAGCCGAACGGGAATCCGCCACCAGAAAATGCTCCAAAAGACGCAAAACACCCAGAAAATCACCACAAAAATCCGCCAAAACCTGACTTTAAGCCTGTACAAAAATCCGATTTGGCAGCCCTTGCGGGAACTCGCGTGATAATTGAAGGTTTTGCGCCTCCAACAGAAAATGACGAATTAGTATTTGAGGTTATGTCCTATACAAATGCCGCCGAAGCCGAAAAATAAATACTTAGCGGGTAAACTTGCCCGTCAACATTGGGGGAAGAGGCAACAGATGTTTCGCCTATTGGCTCAACATGACGGGCAGCTACGCGACATACGTTAAAAATTTTCCTGTACCCTTAAAAATCCGCTAAAGCACAAATTCTTTGGCGGATTTTTTTTCTGTACCCATAAAATGCAATGTAGGGGCGATTTTTGGTCTTTTGGGCAAAATCTTAAAATTATCTTCTATTGACAAAAAACGCTATAGGTGGTAGACTTAAAGTATACAGTACGCTATATATAGGGTGTGTATAAATCAGATAATTTTTAGTATTACATAAAGATATGTTGTGAATAACGGTGTGGAGGACATTTAGCGCGTATGAAAATAATCAAACGAAGCGGTGCAGAAGTTTTATTTGATAGAGATAAAATTTTTCAGGCAATTCAAAAGGCAAATTCTCGTACAGAAGTGAATCAGTTGGAGCGATTGTCAGAAATTCAGATAAATTCAATAGTTGATGACATTGAAATTGAATGTCATAACAGCGGACACGCCTTGAGTGTAGAAAATATTCAAGATTTAGTAGAAACCCTAATAATGCAACAAGGCGCGTATAAAGTTGCAAAATTATATATTACCTATAGATATTTACATTCTTTGCAGAGAAACACAACCGATGAGCAAATTTTAAGTTTACTTGAAGAAAACAATGAAGAAGTCAAGCAGGAAAATTCTAACAAAAATCCAACAGTTGTTAGCGTTCAGCGCGATTATATGGCGGGCGAAGTCAGCAAGGACATAACAAAACGCTTTCTTTTAGACGAGGATATTGCTTCTGCTCACGAGCAAGGATTGATTCATTTTCATGACGCGGATTATTTTGCCCAGCATATGCACAATTGTGATTTGGTGAATCTTGAAGATATGCTCCAAAACGGGACTGTCATAAGTGGAACAAAAATCGACCGCCCACATTCATTTTCAACGGCTTGTAACATTGCAACACAAATTATTGCGCAGGTTGCAAGTTGTCAGTACGGCGGACAAAGCATTTCTCTTGCGCATCTTGCCCCATTTGTTGACGTGAGCCGCAAAAAGATTCAAAAAGACATTCGCGACACCATGACCGAAACAGGACTCGTTGTTGATGAACAACAATTCAATTATATGGTGGAACGTCGTTTGCGGAGTGAAATTACAAAAGGTGTACAAACAATTCAATATCAAGTAATTACTTTGATGACAACTAATGGGCAGGCTCCATTTGTTACGGTTTTTATGTATTTAAATGAAGCAAAAAATCCACAGGAAAAATCCGACCTTGCCTTGATTATTGAAGAAGTCTTAAAACAACGCTATCAGGGAGTCAAAAATGAAAAAGGTGTGTGGATTACGCCCGCATTTCCCAAGCTGATTTATGTTTTGGAGGAAGACAATGTTCATGAAAACTCGCCATATTATTATTTGACAGAAATGGCGGCAAAATGTACAGCACGGCGAATGGTTCCCGACTACATCAGTGAGAAAAAAATGTTGGAGCTAAAAGTTGACTCTGAAGGAAATGGAAATTGCTATCCGTGCATGGGCTGTCGCTCATTTTTGACAACCTACATAAATCCCGAAACTGGAAAACCCCAATACTACGGCAGATTTAATCAAGGTGTTGTTACAATCAATTTAGTTGATGTTGCCTGTTCTTCTGGCGGAGATATGGACAAATTCTGGGAAATTATGCAAGAACGCCTTGAACTTTGCCACCGTGCACTCCAGATTCGGCATAATCGCCTAATGGGAACAAAATCTGACGCGGCTCCAATTTTGTGGCAAAACGGCGCATTAGCTCGCTTACAAAAAGGCGAAACCATAGACAAATTGCTCTTTGGCGGTTATTCAACGATTTCTTTGGGCTATGCGGGATTGTGTGAATGTGTCCGCTATATGACAAATTCTTCTCACACAAGCGAACAAGGAAAACCGTTTGCCTTACAAGTTATGCACGCCCTAAACGACGCTTGCAAAAGATGGAAGGCGAATGAAAATATGGATTATTCTGTTTACGGGACTCCGCTTGAAAGCACAACATACAAGTTTGCAAAATGCCTTAAAAAACGATTCGGAATTATTGAAGGTGTTACTGACAAAAATTACATCACAAACAGTTATCACGTGAATGTAACTGAAAAAATTGATGCCTTTACAAAATTGACTTTTGAATCTGAGTTTCAGCAACTTTCTCCAGGTGGTGCGGTTAGTTATGTTGAAGTTCCCAATATGGAAAACAACATTCCTGCGGTTATGGCACTTTTGCGTCACATTTACAACAACATAATGTATGCGGAATTGAATACAAAAAGTGACTATTGTCAAAAATGCGGTTATACGGGAGAGATTCAAATTATTGCCGATGCTGACAACAAATTGCTTTGGGAATGTCCTTGTTGTCACAATCGCGACCAAGTCACAATGAATGTTGCTCGCCGAACTTGCGGTTATATTGGAACACAATATTGGAATCAAGGACGCACTCAAGAAATTAAAGAGCGTGTTTTGCATTTATGAATTACGGTGAAATAAAAAAAACGGATATTGCAAATGGAGAAGGCGTTCGAGTGTCGCTTTTTGTTTCTGGCTGCCGAATCCATTGCAAAGGGTGCTTTAATTCTGTTACGTGGGATTTTAACTATGGAAAACCTTTTACGGAAAACACCGAAAATGAAATCTTAGAAGCTCTTGCTCCAGATTACATTGCGGGGCTTTCTGTTTTAGGTGGCGAACCATTTGAAATAGAAAATCAGCGCGTTTTAGCTCCGTTTTTGCAAAAAGTAAAAACTCGTTTTCCCGAAAAGACAATTTGGTGCTATACAGGCTATGTGTATGATGTAGATTTAGCCCCTTCAGACGGAAAACGCCACACTGAATTTACGAATATAATGCTTGATTGCATAGATATACTTGTTGACGGTCCATTTATAGAAAGTCAAAAAGATATACGACTTGTTTTTCGTGGCTCAACAAATCAGCGTATTTTAAATCTTAAAGGACTTTCTGGAAATGTTACAAAATAGGGCGTTGCCTTGCTTCCCAAGTCATATTGAGCGATAGGCATCGCCCGCGAAACATCTATTTTTTCTAAAAAGAATACATAGATTTTTCGCTACGCTCAGAATGACGAGTTTTAGTTTGGCTTAAGTTTTAAGTCATTTTTTTTGAATTTGCCAGAAGCGATTTTTTGCAAAATGCGTTCGGTGTCTAGTTGCCATGGGTCTTGTATTTCTGAAATGCAATCCATAAAGCGTTCCCAATTAAAGCGGGCTAAGTAGTCTTGTAATTGTTTGGGATTATCGCTTGAAGAAAGATATAGCGTGTATAAAATAGAAGCCGAAAATCCATTTTCAATTTGTATTTCATTGCTATATGGATAAATACAGCCAAGCGGCTTTTCTTTTTTGCCGTCAATTATTGGATAAGCTAAAATGGCTGCGGTGCTATTTTTGCTCAAAGTTAAAGTAATTTTTTGCGCAGGAAAAACTTTTTCTGCCGAAGACAGCGTATTTTGATGAATCCCGTCCGTATACAAAAGCAAAAATGATTCAACTGTTTGTCCGTTAAATTCACACGGAAGCGAAAAAACGACATTTTCTTCTTCGGAAAAAAATGCACACGCACTCAGCGTAAAAAAAAGAATCAGTGTAAAAACAAAAAATCCTAACTTTTTCATATAAAAATAATAGCTTTGATTTTTTTGTTTTTACAAATTTATGCGTCATGTTGAATCACCCAAGTCATGTTGAACGAAGTGAAACATCTACTTTTTGTAAAAGTTCACATAGATTCTTCGCTGCGCTCAAGAATGACTTAAGACAAATATTTTTTTACAAAACCTAAAATGTTTTTCCAATACAATTCGGAATCGGCAAATTCGGATTCGCAGTGTTTGGCATTTTTGAATAAGAAAATTTCTTTTGGAACATTTTGAACGGCTTCGTAATTTTTGTAAACCATTTTGCAAGGAACAAAATCGTCTTCAGTGCCGTGCGCAAAACAAATGGGAACTTTGCATTTTTTTAGTTGATTGACCGAAGATGCTTGGCGCAAAGAATATCCAACTTTTAGTGGCGCAATGCAATTTGCAATATACATTCCAGGAAATGTTGGAAGGTGCATTCCATTTTTGTGAATGTGCGCAAATTGCTCCCATACAGAAGTGTAACCGCAATCTGAAACGGCACATTTTAGCGCGGGGGGCGGATTGTTGCCAGTTGTCATCATAACGGTAGCCCCGCCCATACTTTCTCCGTGAATTACTATTTTCGCCTCGGAATCGAGTGAAACAATTTTGTTTAACCACAAACAAATGTCGTCTTTGTCTAGCCAGCCCATTCCGATATGTCTTCCGCCAGTTTCGCCCGTACAACGATTTTCTGGAAGAAGCACGTTGCAATGTAAACGTTCAAAATAATTCATTCCGTAGCAGGCGGTGTTTTGAATGTTACCTTTCCAACCATGAATGCAAACCGCCCACAAATGACTTTCCGCATTTTTGTAAAGCCGTGCGTGAAGTTTAATTTTGTCTTTTGCCGTTAAATATTCATCGGTAAACGGCGTGTTTTCCATCCACTGAATTGCTTTTTCCCTGATGATTTTTTCTTGCGGAGAATGAGCTTCTTGTTTGGGATTTGATTCGCGTTTTTTCGATTCGAGTTCTTCATTCTTTTTCCAAGCAAAACTAAAGGGCGACAAAAAAGCGTCCAACTCAATGTTTACAACGATTGTTAAAATAATCAATATAAAAACAATCAATGCTAAAATGCTAAAACACAATATTTTTGCCATTCGCGTTTTCTCCGTAAATTTAATTTTGTAAAAGAACACATAGATTCTTCGCTGGCTTAGGATGCTCTAAGACAAAATCGCATTAGGATTTTTTGGGCGGAACAACTCCGTTTAAAAGTTCAATTTCATAATGCGTGTATGGAATGTCAATTTGAGCTTCGGCGAATGAATGGAGAATTTCAATTTGAACATCGGTTTTTGTCTGAAAAAGGTCAGAGCCTTTTAGCCAAACGGCAATTTTCATTTGAACGCCATCGTCTCCCAATCCGTCATAGTAAATTGCGGGTGCAGGCTCTTCTAACACCGTGGGACATTTTTTAGGAATTGTTTTTGCCACTTCGATTGCCTTTCTCAAATCGGCATCATAACTGATTGGAACGGTAAACACCAATCGCCTAATTGGAAAATGACTGTAATTTGTTAAACTTTCATTTATAATTGTGCTGTTTGGGATTCGAATCATTTGATTGTCGAGAGAACGAATTGTAATGCTCAAAAGTCCAATATTGTCAACAGTTCCCATCACATCGTTGATTGCAATAAAATCTCCGATTTTTAAAGCTTTTTCGCCAACAACAAAAAGTCCGCTAATCAAATTGCTAATGCTTGTTTGCGCCGCAAAACCGACCGCTAAACCTGCAACGCCAGCAGCTCCCCAAACAGCCCCCAAATCAACGCCAAAAAGCGAAAGAACGTACATTCCAATTATTATGTAAAACGCATAAGACACAATTTTGCTTAAAAGCAAAGATTTGTGCGGTTCCAGTTTTTCTTTTGCCTGTTTTAAAAGAAATCGTTTTATAAGTCGGTAGACAATGTAAAAAATTAGCAAAGTTAAAATGCTAATTACAATTTTCATCAAATTTGCCCATGTTAAATACGTGCGCAATTCGTCTAAGTGAAAAATTGATTTTGTTTGCGCTACCATTTCATTTGTTACATCGATTACGGTGTCAACGTTAACCGCATTTTCTTCTTGCATTTTTGCCTCCTAGTGTTTTTGCAATTTTTTCTTTTTAAAATGACGAATTGAATTCGACACTTGATTCTAGAATTTGCGCAATTTTTTCAAATTCGATTTTGTCTGATTCGGAAAAACGATTTTTTTGCGGACTGTCTAAATCTAGCACCGCGCACACTTTGCCATTTTTTCTGAGCGGAACGACTAATTCTGATTTAGAAAGTGCGGAACAAGCTATGTGTCCAGCAAACAAATGTACATCGGGAACAAGCATTGTGCTGTTTGTTTCTAATGCAGTGCCGCAAACACCCTTTCCCTTTTTTATATGAATGCAGGCAAGCTCGCCCTGAAAAGGTCCTAAAACCAAATCGCCATTTTTTACAATATAAAATCCCGCCCAATTTAACGCGGGAATTGTTTGCATTATCAATGCACAAACATTTGAAAAAAGCGGAACAAACCAAGAATCTTCTTTTGCAAGATTTTGAATTTGCGCTTGTAATAATTTGTAATCAACAAAATCGTTTTTCATAAAATATTCTATTTTACAAAATATGCGAAAGATATTCGGAGTTTTCCATTGCGGAAGAACTTACGGCATCCAAAATAGCTTCGCTTAAAACTTTAACAGCGAGAGTTCCAACAATATTTACATCGCTTTGCACATTGCCCGTAGAAATTGCATAAATTGTGTCGCCATCGCCTGTTGTTCCAACGGGACGAATACACTGTCCGAGTGCGCTTCGCGTCATTTTTGCAACCTTACAAAGTTCCGCTTGAGCTAAATGCGCGTTTGTTACGATTGCGCCAATTGTGGTGTTTGTTTTTTCAATGCGAGCTTTATTTTGCAAAGCGTAAAGTTCGTCTTCCAAATCTAAAAATCCGCTCCGCTCTTCATTTAAAAGCCCCGCGACTTTTTTTCCTGTTTTGTAATCGTAAATATCGCCAAAAGCATTCACGATAACGCACGCGCCAACTTTTAAGTTTCCCACTTGAAGAGCGTAATATCCAATTCCACTTTTTTGTGCCTGCTTCATTCCAAAAAGTTTTCCGACCGTTGCGCCTGTTCCGCCACCGATGTTTCCGCTTTTTGCATTATTGTTTACGCTGTCGGCGCAAGCATTGTAACCCATTTGCGCATCTGGGCGAATGTTTGCGCTTCCGAATCCCAAATCAAATATGCAAGATTGCGGAACGATTGGAACAACAATTGAACCTAGCTGATACCCTTTTTTGCGTTCTTCCAAATAGCGCATGGCTCCGTCAGAAGCGGCAAGCCCGAACGCGCTTCCTCCAGAAAGCAGTAACGCTGTTACGGATTGTTTTGCGGCGAGTGGAGTAAAAAGGTAGGATTCCCGTGCAGCAGGACCGCCACCGCTAATGTCTATGCCTGCGGTGTTTTCGCCGTCAAACACAAGCGCGGTAACGCCAGTCATTGCGTTGTAATCTTGAGCATTGCCGATTTTAAAACCGCCAACTTCAGTTATCGGAATTTTTGAATAATTCATTTTGTACCTCGTCAAGAATTACGCGAGCGACTTCTGTTTTTTCTAACAACGGAAATTCCTTTTTTTGATTTTTTGTGAAAATGGTAACTCGATTTGTGTCTACCGCAAAGCCCGCGCCTTTTTCTACAAGACTATTTGCCACAATTAAATCCGCATTTTTTTCTTGCAATTTGCGAATGGAATTTTGTTCAAGATTTTGTGTTTCCATAGAAAAGCCACACAGAACTTGCCCTGATTTTCGGTGTTTTCCCAAATACGACAAAATATCTTCTGTGCGTTTTAATTCCAATTGTAAAGGTTCGCCATTTGAATCGTGCTTTTTGATTTTTTGTTCGCTCACATTAACTGGCGTGTAATCGGCAACCGCTGCCGCCATAATTATAACATCCGCATTTTCGCTGTGCACTTTTACCTCGCTTGACATTTCTTTTGCAGAAGTAACGCTCACATTTTTGACAAACATCAAAGGCTTTAACGAAACTTTCCCAGAAATCAGCGTAACATCTGCGCCACGTTCAGAAGCAATTTTTGCAAGTGCGTATCCCATTTTTCCGCTCGAATGATTTGTTATGTAACGCACTGGGTCAATGGATTCGCAAGTGGGACCTGCCGTTATTAAAATTTTTTTGCCCGTTAGAGTTTTTTCTTCCGCAATAAAATGTTCCGTGTAAGAAAGCAATTCTTCTGGTTCGGGGAGTCTTCCGCTCCCTGTTTCTCCGCAAGCCAAAAATCCACTCGCGGGAGAAATTATTTGTATTCCAAAACGTTCGCAAGTTTTTAGATTTTCTTGTGTGATTGGATTTAAAAACATTCGCGTGTTCATTGCAGGCGCAATTAGTTTTGGGCAAGTGCAAGCTAAAAATGTGGTCGTCAACATATCATCGGCTAAACCATGCGAAACTTTTGCAATTACATTTGCCGTTGCGGGCGCAATTATAAAAAGGTCAGCTTTTTGCGCAAGAGAAACGTGTTCAACTTTAAACTCAAATTCGCGGTCAAAAGTGTTTGTTAAACATTTGTTTCCTGTCAGTTGCTCAAAGGTGATTGGATTTATTAGATTTTGCGCGTTCTTTGTCATTATGACTTGAACATTAGCTCCGTGCTTTTTTAAAAGGCTTGCAAAACTTGCTGCCTTGTATGCGGCAATGCTCGCGCTCACTCCAAGAACAACAAACTTTCCGTTAAGCGACTGCATTTTTAGTTTACGCTCCTTTCAATTTAGTGTAAAATGAGGAATCAAATATGCTCGGAAAATTCAGTTTCAGAGCAAAACTATTGTATATTATGAATGACAAAAAAACAAGCGGAGCGGAGGGATTTTATGAAAAAGCATTTGATGTGTGTTTGCGCACTGTTTTTTTGCATTTTGAATATTTTTTCAGTCGAAAAAGTAAATAGTTTTTCTCAAGAAGAAGCCGCCGAATATTTTAGCGAAAACGCAATCGAAAAGATAAAAAAATTAGAGGACACCTCGCCACTTTTGCGTGAACGACTTTTGCAAACTGAAGAAGACAAGACCGCCCTTTTGGTTGTGCGCTCAAACGAAAATTCTAGTTCTGAAGAAAAGGCGGCACTTGTTACGCTAGACAAAGCATACAAAACGCTTGAGTCTGGTTTTTACACGGCAACATCTCTTACGGGTGGACTTACGCTTACAGTTTCTTCTTTTAACAGAGCAAGTGGCGGTTGGTATGCGCACGTTACAAGCGGACGAACGGGGAGCGGAACATTTTCTCATTCGGCATTGATTAGTTACGAAGCTCTTACGGGAGAAAAATTTGTTGCGCCCGAAGAAATGACGCGCCTTGAGCGGAAAGATTTTGAACGGATTGTTGCCATGTACAATGCACTTTTTGCGCGTGATGTAATAGTCATTTATGCTCAATTAAAATACAAAGTTGAATCTTGGGAAAATGCTTCTGAGTATAGACTTGTTCCTGACACTTGCCAATTTTTTAGAGTTGACAAATCAAAGGCGATTCTTGAATTGAAAAAAAATCAAATGGAAAGTTCCGTTTTTTCTCTTGAACCTGAAATTGAAATTAGGACACCAAATGAAATTCAAGCCGACAAAGAAAAAATTAGTCAAACTCTAAAATCAGAATCAGAGGCAAAACAAAAAACTTTGAATCAAGAAAAAGAATCGAACAAAAAATCAGAATCATTTTTTGATGCAGAACAAAAAGGACGCAAAGCAATTTTTTTAAGCGTTGACACCGCAATTCCCCCAAGCGATTTTGTAAACTTTGATTTAAGAAAAATTTCGCTCAATTCAATTACGCTAAATTTTATGTTGGGCATTGGAAAATTTGGATTTGCAGGCGGACTTTTGGGCTACGACTATTTGGGAAATCATCAAGACAATGCTTATTGCGCAGGATTTTTAGCGGGCGGAAATTACACATTAAACAAACATTTGCGAGTTTTTGCAGAAGGAAAAGCAAGTTATCACACAAACTATAAATTGTGCATAAAACACGGACTTGGCATTGATTTGATTATTGGAAAATTGCTTGGAACAGTCGGCTGGGATTTTGACCTTTACTTTGATTTTACTCATCCTGAATCTCCATGCGGAATTTCTCACGATTTTTTTGCAGGGCTTGGCGTAACATGGTAAATGCAAAATTTACGTGTCATTCTGAGCGGGCATTGCCCGCGAAGAATCTATGTATTCTTTTTAAAAACATTTCCGACTGTAACACTTGCTAAATTTTTTTACCGATATGCACATCGGTAACGGCACGACCAGAAGGTTCGTCTAGGTTTTTCCAAGCGGCGTCCCATTCTAGTGCTTTTGCGGTTGAACAGGCGACTCCTGCTTCGTGCGGAACTGTTAGGGCTGCACTTTCTGATGGGAAAAAGCTTGCAAAAATTTCGCGGTAGTAATATTCTTCTTTTGTGGCGGGAGTGTTTGTTGGGAATCGTTTTTCCCGTTGAGCAAATTGAGCATCGCTTACTTTTTTGTCCGTCATTTCTTTTAGCGTGTCAATCCAACTGTAGCCCACTCCGTCGGAAAATTGTTCTTTTTGTCGCCAACAAATTTCTGCTGGAAGAATGTCCTCAAAAGCTTTGCGGACAATCCATTTTTCAATGCGGTGTTTAGCAGGTTCAGCCCCATTTTTTAGCGGAATGCACATTTTGTCGCTCGGATTTATGTTCATCGCAACGTCAATAAATTCCTTGTCCAAAAAAGGAACACGCCCCTCAATTCCCCACGCAGAAAGACTTTTATTCGCCCGCAAACAATCGTAAAGGTGCAGTTTTGAAAGTTTTCGCACAAGTTCTTCGTGAAACTCTTTTGCATTTGGAGCTTTGTGAAAATACAAATAGCCGCCAAAAAGTTCATCGCTGCCCTCGCCACTCAACACCATTTTAATTCCCATCGACTTAATTGCTCGCGCCAAAAGATACATCGGCGTAGATGCCCTAACCGTTGTAATGTCGTAGGTTTCAAGATGATAAATAACATCGGGCAATGCGTCTAATGCCTCTTGAATTGTAAAATGAATTTCGTGGTGAACCGTTCCAATAAAATCGGCAGCTTTTTGCGCGGCTTGTAAATCGGGAGAACCTTCAAGTCCAATCGCAAAACTGTGCAAAGAAGGCCACCATGCGTCTTGGGTGTTTTCAGTTTCAACTCGCTTTTTGCTGAATTTTTGCGTGATTGCCGCAATCACAGAAGAATCGAGTCCGCCCGAAAGAAGAACCCCGTAGGGAACATCGCTCATCAATTGTTTTTTTACCGCATTTTCAAGCGCATTTCTTAAAGAAGAAATAACTTCTGGGTGTACAACAATGCCTTCGGAATTTGCGGCGCAAGGGGAATCTTTTACGGCGGAAAATTGCATCCAATCTCGTGCGTACCAGCGTTTAACTTTTTTTTCGGGACTGTAAAAGTAAGAGCCAGCGGGAAATTCCTCAATCGTAATGCAATGGGATTCTAGGGCTTTTAATTCACTAGCAACGAAATAGCGACCTTCTTTGTCCCAACCTTGATAAAGTGGAATTACACCGATTTCGTCTCGCGCAACTAAGTAGGTGTCGTTTTTGGAATCGTAAAGGGCAAATGCAAAAATGCCGCTCAAATCTTCAATAAAATTTATGCCTTTTTCTTGATACAAGGGAATGATAACTTCGCAGTCGCTTTTTGTTTTAAATTGATATTTTTTTTCGTAGCGTTTTCTGATTTCTTGGTGATTGTAAATTTCGCCGTTTACCGCAAGAATTACGGTGTTGTCCTGAGAAACTAACGGTTGTTTGCCAGAAAATGGGTCAACAATTGCAAGGCGTTCGTGACTTAAGATTGCGTTTTCTCCTGTGTACACCCCGCTCCAGTCTGGTCCCCGATGCCGAATTTTTCGGCTCATTTGGAGAATCTGTTTTCTGAGTTCTTCTTTTAATCCATCGCTCAAAGGCTTTCCGCCACTTTGTAAATCAAATGCGCCAACAAATCCGCACATAAAAATCCCCTTAAAAAAATGTTCACAAAAAAAGGGCATCCTTCCAAGCCGATTTTTTCTCAGTTTGGAAAGACACCCTTGTCATTTGTAAATCTACATTTTTGTGCGAAAAAAGTCAAGGTAGCGGCTATCGGCTTCCGCTAAAAACCGCGAACAGTGGCGGTGCAATTTTTTTGAGCGCGATTCCGATTCCCGTGCCGACTGCGATGCAAATAAGGCAGGGTAGAAGGAATTGCACAAGACACCACGCGCCGTGGAGCGGGATGATTCTGTAGCTGATTTTGTTGAGCATTGTTCCGAGAAATGGCGTGTGAATTGCGTACAAAAAGAATGAAAAGCCCGAGAGGTATTTTGTGAGTGCAAAAAGTCGTTCGCGTTCGATGATGACTTTAGACAACTTGCAGAAAAACAGGCAGCTGATGATTGTGGCAAGTCCAAAAAATTGGATTTTTTCCGCAAAGGCAATTTTTGCAAGCAAAACAAAAATCAGAAGAATCAAAAATTCCTTCCATTTGATTTTGTCCGAAAGCGAAAAGAACGAGATTTTGTGTTCGGCAAAGAAAAACCCCGCCATGTAAAAGAAAAATGCAGTGCCAAATCCGAGCGGAAGTCCGTTCACAAAAGAGAGAATCATCGCTGTCAGAACTAGGAACGGCATTTTTAGCGCAAGGAATTTCAAAAGCGGAGAAAGGAGAATCAAGACCATCAAATCACGCAAGAACCAAAATTGGTAGACTAACGGATGTCTAAGACTGTCATGAGTCCAAAACAAATTGAGCCAATCCAAAAAATTCCAGTCGCGGACAATGTTGTTTTCATTTTGAAAGAACGATGACAGGTTCGGAATCGACTGTCCCGCAAAAAAGAGTACGACCGTCACCGCTGTCCATGCAACATACGGCACGAAAAGGCTTTTAGCTCGCTTTTTGAGCAAAATCGGGTATGAATCCGCTTTACAGAACTGCAAGTATCCCGAAAACAAAAAGAAAAGCGGAACAGCCGCACTACCTAAAACGTTCGTCACAAGAAATTTAAAATGCGTGATAACCGCAGGCTCTGAAAACGCAAGATGATAATAGTTTATCGCATTGTCAGCGGTTAAATTATTGTGAATAAACACTACGAACATAATCAGCAGAAAGCGCAGTGCCGTAATCCGTTTTGAATCCGCTTCAGTCAGTGTGGGCATTTTTTTGTCCTTGCGAAATTTTTGTGATTTTGAAACACAACTGTTTTGATTTCTAAAATGACACAATTGTGTTTTCAGATAATACTGACACATTTTTGTGTTTAAGGCAATATCCGCACACAATTGTGGTAGCGTTTGTTATGAATTTTTGGGAAAATGTCGAATATGTTCGTGAATACAAAGGAATATCGAGGAAAGAACTCGCCTACAAAGCGCATTTTTCGCTGAATAGCATTTCAACGGGCATCACAAGAGGAAGTTTTCCCGCCGTTGATGTGGCTTTTCGTATTGCGCAAGTTCTCGGAACTACGGTGGAAACTTTATTGAACGAAGATATTTTCAGTTTGAATTTTATATCTGCCAAAAAGCAAATAGAAAATGAAAATCAGATTCAGCAAGAACTTTCTATAAAAATGCAGACAATTTTAAAATACACCGCTTTCATCGAAGATTTTTCAAAAATTCCAGCCGATATGCAAAAGACACTTGGCGAGCTGATTCACAAAATTGCGGATGGGGTGGAAAGCACTCCCGCTAGTAGTGTTTCGTGACAAAGCAAGCACAAATCGCGGCAAAGCATGGCAGCCCCTGACCGTTCAACATGACGATAAGGTAGGAATTTCAAGTAATCGAGTATAACAAAAAATTTAATGGACACTCATGCGCTAATTTGCTAAAGTATGAGTAAATCTCGTTGCGGGAGTCTGCCGCTACCCTTTAGTTTTATTTTTTTCTGGAGAA
>CALCEK010000164.1 GCA_937900125.1 uncultured Treponema sp.
TAGGGCAAAGTGCGGTGTTTTTAAAGCTGGGCGACGCCCAACCCAATTTTCCCCAGAAAACAATGCCCTAGCAACGTGCGGCAACGCCTATGGCTCAACACGATGATTCAAGTTTGGAACAAAAAAATCCGATTTTTAAGGGTATGGTAGGGAATCTTGGGAAGTTTCAATTTTTTGGGATTACCCGATTTTTGAACGAGCCTTGTTTTTAGGAGAAATTATGAAAAATCGCTTTTTTAAAAACTTTTTGATTTTTACACTTTGCTTTTTGGCTACACCGCATTTGTTTGCGGAAGTTTCTCCTAGCAGGCAAAAGTTAATCGACAACGCTTTAACTTTTCGCGGTATTCCGTACAAATACGCAGGAAAAATTCCAGAAACGGGCTTTGACTGTAGCGGTTTTGTTTCTTACGTGGCAAACGACGCTCTTAACATAAAACTTTCTCCTAGCACTACGCAAATGTTCAGGGAGGTAAAAAAAATTTCCATTTCTGAGCGCGAACCTGGCGACCTTATATTTTTTGCGGTAAAAGGTTCAGATGGAATTTCGCGCGTAAACCACGTTGCAATTTATCTTGGAAAATACACAGGAAGTGGCGCACTAAACGGAAAACGCCTTATGGTTCATGCGGCAAGCGATGGTCCTTCTACGGGTGTAATTGTGAGCGATGTTGAAGAAAACTATTGGAAAAATCATTTTTACTCATATGCGCGAATTTTGCCTAGCACAAAAGACACAAAAACTCAAGCTGAAAAATAATGTGGCGCGTAACAATGCGGACTTTTTTTTGTTTTAGAAATATGATTACAGCAAAACAAATATATGCGATTTTTTATTTGTTTGTATTATTTGCATTTACAGGTTGCGTTACAACGATTTCTGTTGGGGCAAACCAAGACAAAAGTACAAATGTTGATTTTTCACTTGATTTAGGAAATGCGGTTTCAGCGGTGTTAGATTCAATTTCTGCGGGAATGGGAAATGCCGAATCAAAAGACCAGCCGGTGTTTGCAAAAGACACCATTCAGGCACTTTTTACAAGTAGTGATTTCTCTGAGGTAAACGTAAAAACTCCCACAAGAACTTCCCTCCAAATTTCAGGAAAACTCAATTCCATAGAAAAACAAAATGCCGCCTACAGTACGTTTGACGCTAGTCATTTTGTGCATTGCACGTCAAATTCGCTTACAATCGTGCTTTCCCCTAACGACTTGCGCGACCTTGTTGCAAATCTTACTGAAGAAATGCAATCTTATGTTGACCTTTTGATGGCACCGCTTTTTACGGAAGAAGAAATGTCTGAGGCGGAATATCTTGAGCTGATTGAAGCGGTTTACGGAAAAGAGCTTGCGCTTGAGTTAAAAAATGCTTCAATCACAATAATCGCGACTTGCCCTCGCGGAAGCAAAATTCGGGAAACGGCAGGTTTTGGTGTAAAAGAAATTAGCGTAAAGTCTGACAAAGCCATTTTTTCTGTTCCGCTAACCCAACTTTTAACTTCGCTTTCCACCCGCTCCCTTAGCATTTTATGGTAGATGTGGAAGGTTGGAGTTCGGAGTGCTGAGTTTGGAGGGGTGTGGGAGATTGTCTAAAAACTCAGGAATTTACAGCGTTCAAATAAAATGGTAAAATT
>CALCEK010000165.1 GCA_937900125.1 uncultured Treponema sp.
TGTTTAACCAAAAGCCCCCTTTTTGCTCTAAAACCGATGACTGTTTTGTTTTGCACTTTAGAACTGTGCGTTTTGCAATTCAAAACAAAAATACCTTGACTGTTTGTAAACTATCATAATAATATTATTAACTATAACAATTCAGGGAGGCGCATTATGCCAGCGATGAGCGTAAGCGTAAAGACAAAGACACTCTATGACCTTGAGAACGCTGTGCAGATGACGGGGTGGAACAAGAGCAAGATAACTGACGACGCACTGACGAAATACCTTGCGGAGCTTTTCGAGGACAAGGAGGACGCGCGTATTGGCGAGGAGGCTTACTCACGCTTCCTTGCGAGCGGGGAAAAAGCGATACCCGCAGGGCAGGTCTATAAGAACCTCGGCTTATGACGAAAGTTGACTATACGCCCGAAGCCGAAAAGGAATTGTCAAAGCTCGACAGGCAGGTCGCAAGGCGAATCCGCGACTACATGGGCGAGGTCGAGAAACTTGAGGATCCTCGCTCACGGGGAAAGGGGCTTACAAGCAACCTGAGCGGTCTGTGGCGGTACAGGGAGCGCGATGTTTGCAAAGCGGGCAGGCTGTTTGCCTAAGAATTTGCGCGAACCGCAAAAGATGTGGTGTTTAACCAAAAGCCCCCTTTTTGCTCTAAAAGCGATGACTGTTTTGTTTGCACTTTTGCACTGTGCGTTTTGCAAAGAAAAGCGCATTTCCCTTCCCAAAAACACAGAATCGGATTTTATGACAAAACTTGATTTGGGGGCTTGACTTATTTTTTTGTTGTTGGTATAGTTTTAGGTCTAGGGGGCATTAGCTCAGTTGGTTAGAGCAGTGGACTCATAATCCATGGGTCCTTGGTTCAAGTCCAAGATGCCCCAACGCGCTTCCTTTTTGGGAGCGTTTTTTTTGCATTTGCAATATTTTGCGTTTTTTTGTAAAATCAGTCTTATGTATAGTGATACTCATCTTCATTTTCAGAAATTAACAGAAGATAATTGCGAGCGCGGAAGCGAGATTTTGAGCGATGTTGCCGAATACAAGCCGCTTTTTATAATGGACATTGGAACTCGTTCTGATGACCTTGAGGAGCGACTTTTGCACATGGCTTCTAGTATTGACGGAATTGAGAATGCGGAAAAGCGCGCCCGCTCACAAAAATTTATGTATTTTAGCGCGGGAATTTGGCCCGATGTGGACGAAATTAACAATCGCTTTTCCGCAATGGAAACCCTAGAAGAGCAGCTTGAAAACGCTATGCAAAAAGGCGAGCGTTTTGCAAAAAAAATTGTGGCGATTGGGGAATGTGGACTTGACCACCACTGGAATCCGTCAAATCCAGATGGTCGCAACGAAGATGATTTTGACGCGGAGCTATTCGAGGGCGAACGGGAACTTTTTGAAATGCAGTTGGAACTTGCAAAAAAAATGTCGCTTCCTGTTGTGATTCATTCTCGCGATGCCTTTGCTGACACCATAGATTGTATAAAAAACATCGGGTATAACAACGGAATAATTCACTGTTTTTCTTATGGAATTGAAGAAGCCCGCGCTTTTGTAAACTTGGGCTGGCATTTGGCTTTTGGCGGTGGAACAACTTATACAAAAAAAAGCAAAATGTCAGAAATGGAAGCCTTGTTGCGCTACGTTCCAGATGACAGGCTACTTTTGGAAACTGACGCGCCTTATCTTTCGCCCGTGCCGTTGCGCGGAACGCCGAACATTCCGCAAAATATCCGCTATACTTACGAATTTATTTCTGCAAAACGGAATTTGTCTGTGCAACAATTAGTGCGCCTTGTTGACAAAAATTGCGAACGGCTGTTTAAGCTATAGGGCATCTCCAAAAACTCGTTTTAGATAATTTTTTTTTCGAGTTGCCGTCGAGTTCTAAGTCGTTGAAATACAACGACTTAGAATATCGCATTTTCAAAGTTACCTCTAAAAATTGCAATTTTTAGAGGTCTCCTATAAAAGCGGTGTTTTAGGACGCGCCACAGGAAAACGCTTGTAAACTCACCGCCTTTTTTCTTACGACCTGTATTTTTCAATTTTTTCGTGCTGATTTTCTAGCAGTTCCATAACGTGGTCGATTATTTTTTGCTTTGGGTCTTCTTCTGTTTGTGGAAGGGAATCCATAAAATTTTTCCTAAATGATTTACAATCAATTACATCGCTTGCCGCAATTATCACGGTGTCTTCGCCAACTAAATCATTCAACATATCCTCGTCTTGCAATTTAAGAATATTTCCATTTATGCTCACGAGCAACACAACATCGAACAGGCGCAAGTAACTGTCAATTTCGCGCAAACCCTTTTTTGTTTCGGGATGCCCTTCGCGATAGCGCGTTCCAGAAGGAAACACCAAAATCACCTCGCCACGCCGCTTGCAGTTGTCCATAGCCCGCATTGCTGCAAGGTTGATTTTGCGTGCCTTTTGCTCTTCCGCCTGCGCCTCTTCTGCAGAATGGGCAGCCGCCTCATTTTTTGTGAGAGAACGAGTTGGATAAATTACCACTCGCGTAAAACTTTCTGCAAATGCCTTAACAACGGGATTATCTTGATTCAACTTCATTCCAGCAATCGCCACAATCCGTGAAGAAAGGTCTTTTAATTTTTCAGAACCAGAATGTTCAAGCAGGTAACAAAGCGCGGGAAGGTCGGTGTTTGAATAGTGTTCCATCAAAATAAGCCCGTGTTGTCCCGAAGTTACAGCATCGTAAAATTGCTCAAACTTAGAAACGTCAAAAATGCGGCTTTCGGGCGAAAGGTTTTCTTGCACCAATTTATCCATAATGCGCCGAGTGTTGGGATTTCCCCGCTGATAAACGTTTGTTTCGTCAATTACAGAAGCCATCTGTGAAAGTTCTGTCAATTCCTTAAAATAAGCTGTATATTTTTCTCTAAGAGATTTGCGTTCCATAAAAACTCCAGTCGCCCATTCGCCAAATCCTTTGCAATTTTGTAGCAGTTTTACAAACGGACTCTTCTATTTTAAAGGCTAATTAAGGCTCTGTCAAGAATTCTGTTTTTTGAGGGAATTTTAGGAACAGTTCACTTACGCAAACAGCCCACCTTCTTTGTAAAGAAAAGCACATTTCCTCATGAAAAACAGAAAGCCCCAACGGCTTTTGCGCTGGGGCTTTGGTGTTACAAATTGGATTTTTTTTATAGGTTGATGTAAATTGAAACTGGAACGCTTACGCCAAGCGGATATGTTTCGTTGGTTGCGTTAACACCGATTTGTACACGTGCGTCAATTGTTACGTTTTGTGCGGGATTTCCGTAAATGCCAGGACCGAACCAAATCAATTCTTTTGATGTTTTGCGACTGAATTCAAGGAAGTCTCCTACGCGAACAGACATATTTGGAGTCCAGTTGCCGTTGATTGTGTATTTTACAGCCGCTTGGAAACCAATGTCCAAAAGTTTTACGGCTTCTGCGGTGCCATTGTTGTCTGCCGCATAAGCACGATAGCCGTCATAGTATGCTACAGGAACACCCGCTTGGAAACCGAAGGCATCTTGGTCAAATGAGAATCCTACACCGCCTTTGATTACATTAAGATAGCTTCCCACAAAATCAGCTGAAGCATTGACTGAAAGTCCTATACCATTGCCAAGTCGAGGAGAGTAACCTGCCGCAAATTCTAAGTAATTATCATTTTTGTAAACCACGAGGTCTTTGGTCTGATCTGTTGGGTCTGGGCCAGCAGTAACTTTAGCATCTGCACGTCCATTGTATTCAACTTGGAAGCCCAAATCGCCAAGGCTTTCGTTGCCGTATGTTAAGCGGAACAATGTGTGACCGAATGTAACGCCGTCCTCTGTGGTATTTGCTTGAATATACCAATTGTCATAGCCAGGATTTACGATGACGCGAGCTTCAAGACCTTCAACGGGCTTTATGATTGCTGTAAAACCTTGTGGGCGAACCCAACTTGTGCCTGTGATATAAGGTCCTCCAATCCCAGAATCAGAAATTGTAGAATAACCGCCAACAACACATGGAATTGCATTTTGATAGTAGCTACCGCCAACATCAAGCCTAAATTGTTCTATAGGCTGAAGCCAAAGGTTAAAGCCGTCAAATTGTAAGCTACCATTTCCAGAAACAACATCAGACGCACCAGAGGCAATGTCAACAAAAGCACCAGCCTTTTCTCCATCTACACTAAGCCGTAAAAGTCCCCAGCTACCTTCCGTATTCTTAAGCACCCCAAGACTTCCATAGGCTCCCCCAGAGAAAGCATTAGCATTAAACCGAAGTTGGCTGTTCACTTCCACAGCAGAAGCAGTCAAAGCCGCTCCAGCTACCATCGGCTCTGTAATTTGTTGTAA
>CALCEK010000166.1 GCA_937900125.1 uncultured Treponema sp.
GTGCGGCCCTTTGCAAAGGTCTAAGTAGCCGTCCTGCTCGTAAGTCGTGATAAGGGCATCTTCCGGGAGGTCGTTGATAAGCTCGATTTTGTAAGGCTGCTCTTTGAACAGCTCCAGAGCCTCGGCCTTGCTTACCTCTTTGCGCACAAAGTCGTGGTTTCCTGCGATGATTTTCCGCATTTCCTTTTCCACTTCGCCAAAGTTTTCTTCGCTCATTTTATGATCAGAAGGAAATTCAAAATCGTAGTAAAAACCGTTTTCAATGGCAGGTCCAATTGCAATTTTTGTGCCAGGAAACAAATGCAAAATCGCCTCCGCCATAACGTGTGCGCAAGAGTGTCGCATTTTTTGTAGGTTTTCATCAACAGCCATATTTTACCGCCCCAAATTTTTTGTTTTTAAGGATAAACTTTTTTTTGCATTATGTAAAGTGTCCGCGCGGGTGCGGAATTTCTGAGATTTTGTTGATTTTCTGTGCCGTTATTACTATATTGAATAAGAGGGGGGATGTTATGACCAAATTGCAAATTTTTATTGATGCTGAGTATTTACTGCAAAGTTTAAGAGTGATTCGAGGTAAAACCTATAACATACCGAAAGAAAGTTTTAACTGGGAGAAATTTATCAAATATATATCTGCTGGAAGACAAGTTGAGCGTGTAAATTATTATACAGCTCGACTTGATGAAGTAGAGAACAAAGCAACCTTTGATGCCCAGACTGTATTTCTTGACAATGTAAAAAACAATTTGGTGAAATATGATTTTAATCTTCGATTGGGAAAGTTAATAAAGATAAAAAATAAAACTCAAAAAACATGGAATGAACAAAGAAATACTAATAATAAAGCTGCGTATTCGTGGGGACAGAAGGGCATTGATACAAAAATAATACTTGATATATGTAAGTATGCTTATGAAGAATTTGAAGAGAATTGTGGTGTAGTTTTGGTTTCTGGCGATGAAGATTTTGCGGAGGTTTTACAGATTTTAAGGGAACGTAATATTGATACTGAATTAGTTTCTTTTGACCGTAGAGATACTAAACTATCAGAAACCTTTCAGAACATTGTAGGGAATATAAAAGTAATATCATTGTATGACCTTGAAAATAATAAAATTATTTGATTTTGTTGAGATTAAATAAAACGGGCATCTCTAGAAATTGCAATTTTTAGAGATGCCCAAACTCTTTTTAGCTAATGCCACTATGCTTATGGGCGTGGGCTGACTTTTTGTTCGTGGCGCAAAGAATTTGTAGATGTTTCGCTGCGCTCAACATGACGGCAATTATTCCTCAAACTAGAAAAAATCATAAAAATTATTTTCCTTTTTTTCGTTGATTGCGCGTGTGATTTTATATAAGGAAAAACACTTGACAGGTGTCTACGGGGGGGGGGTATAATCAGAAAGTTGAACATTTAAGGAGATGTTTTATGAAGAGAAAATTTCTGATTTTTGCGGGATTTTTGTGTTTTGTTTCGACCGCTCTCATGAGTTGCGCTACAGCAATAACCACCGTGCAGACTGTAAAACCTTATGAACTTTCTAGGGCGGAGACGGACGAAAAACTTGAGTACATCGGGCTAAAAGTTGACCAGCGCGTTTTGGGTACTACGGTTGACGCACAGACGGGCTATAGTGAGTTTGACTGGGCGCAGGGCATAAAGAATTCGCCGACAACAAAAAAAATCGGCTACAATCTTGAAAATGCGGGAATTGCAATTGACAAGTCGTTCGCATACTTTGGGGTGTATGAGCTTCAGGAGATGGCAATATACAAGAATGTAGAGCGGTACGTAACGTTTGTTGAGGTGGAGAAAAACAATATTAAATACAAGGATACAGGCTCCTCTAAGACGCTTTGGGGAAGTACGGCAGGAGGAATGCTTGGTGCTGGCATTCCTCTTATGATACTTGGAGGTGTTACTTCCAACTTAGTTAAAGAACTGGGAGCCTTTACAGTAGTGGGAGGCGTGATGTCGGGAGTCGGGCTTATAAGTGCTATCGTTGCTCTCACTCCAAGCAAGACTACGATTACCTTTGACGGCTCATACAACGTGTACATCTACGACACTCAAGAGAAGAAAATCATCAGAAAAGACCCTGTTACACTCAAACGTACAGACGAATTCAAGGGGTCATTTACCTATGACGATGCCTCTAGGCAACTGGTCTGGAACTATTACGGAGAACTTGTGTCTAACGCAATCCTAGAAAAGTACGAAGAACTAGGTCGTTGGGTTCAGACGCTAGAATAAATCGGAATCTAGTGCCATAAAACCGCCCTGTAATCAGGGCGATTCCCACTTGGGAGTGCAGACGATGCGCCTGTGTCAAAATAAATATGAAGTGTCAGACGCAGGAATAGCAAATGGATACGGAGCAGATGGTTCAAACAGCCCCCCTTTTCTCTACCTCTCCCCAACGGAGTTTACACAAGATATTTACACTATCTTATTTTTGTTTAGAACATTCATCGAGCCATTTAAAACAAAATTTTCGCCATAACAGTTTCCGCAAATTGGATACAAGTAGCAGTTATTAAGGCAAGTTTCATCATTAAAGTTTTTTTCATCAGAGAAATCAATTTTTGTAAGTTTTGCTAATTGTTCACTACTCATTGACAACGGTGTTGCATATGCACACGGATATTTGCTTCCGTCTGTGTCGTAAAAATGTGATGAAACCCCAATTCCACAGATTCTTTTTGGCTTCTTGTACAGAATTTCGCAATTCATCAGTTTTTTATCGAAAAATGCACATGGTTGTAAATTGCAGTTTTCTACATAAAAATCAACCAATTTCGTTAATTGCGGAATCAAAATCGCGATATTTTCATCTTTATCCCAATCAAAATTTCCATTTGCTAAATTTGCACCATGAACGACAAAACCTTGAGTGTGTAAAAATTGTATATCATCTGCTAGCCGTGTCAGAGAAAACTCGCTTAAAGTCATTTTTACACTCGGATTCTTCCATGTGTTCCGAAAAAAATCCAAATCAATAATGTCAAACGAATTGCTACGATTATAATCTTGTGTATCTTTTGCACCATCAAGGCTAAGTCCCAAACGAATAATATCTTTGTTCTCAACAAAGTATAGTTTCATTTCATCGGTAAGAAGCGTTCCATTTGTTGTTGCGAAGAAAGAAACATGTTGCAAGTCATAGCGATTCTTTGCATACTCAACGACCGACTTTAACAAAGAAAATTCAAGTAACGGCTCTCCGCCAATAAAAGAAATTACAGTTTTCTCATATTGATTTTCAGAAGCAGAGTCAAGAATTTCTTCAAGACATTTTATTGCAGTTTCAAATGTCATCTTTGAAGAATCTTTTTCTTGCTGATAGCAATAAATACACTTCAAATTGCAGAGATGAGTAAGACATATAAGAGGTGAAAAAAATTTGATTTTTGAACTCATAAGGGCTTTTAGAAAAGCAAACTACCCCGATTAAAAAATCGGAGCAGTTTTTTGAAATTAAAAGCGTCTATTCTTCTTTTTCATCAGGGGCATAATCCCTACAAGCACCTGTACACTCGCAATTTCTGATGAATTTTCGACCAAATACACCTCCGTTTAGTATATTCATCCAATGCGTGCAATATCACAATGGACTTATTGTTGCATTACCAATCTTCGTCATCATCATCGTAATTGTCATCGTTGGCTACAATATGGGCAACCTCTTGGTGTTTCCCCACGAGGAACTGTAAAATCAGAGCCGCACCGTTTGCATGTATATGTGTCGGATTTGTTTCTGCCTAAACTGCCAGCAACCAGTCCGATAGCACCACCAAGAAGTGCGGCACCTACAGCAACTGCAAGTCCAAGACTGCTTTCATCATCCCGACCTGCACTGTAGCCAGTTTCATATCCACATTCCCAGCCAGCGTTAAATCCATCTTCTAATCCCCAGTGATATCCGAGTCCGACTTGTTTTCTGCTCACTTATTCCTCCAATATCAAGGGAGAGCCGAGGAATCGAACCTCAGAAAAACCATTCTCCCCAAATTGTCATTTTGTAATGACTTTTACATAACAACTAATTTACAGAAATTGTTGTATACGACAACATTGTAGCACAATCTTGTTTGTTTGTCATTATTTATTTTTGCGCAACGCCTCAGAAACGGTTTTGCAGATGAAGTGTATTTTGAAAACCGAACTTATTCCTCAGATTGAAAATTTTGTAGACAATCGCTTTTAATAAGTAATTTGCCCAGTAACGCCCGTTGTTCTGTTAATTTGCAAGATAGTCGCGGATTTGGGTGCAGAGAATTTGGCGGTCGGCGGGGGTGGCGCAAGAAGCGGTTTTTAGCGATGGGAGAGGTCCTTTTGGCGTAGAAGCTGCCCAGTAACGCACATCATCGGCTTGTGAATCGTGTGCAATTCCTTGTGAAGAAACTGGCGCAAGTCCCGTAAGGTCAGAAAGTTGTTCTTGCACTTCTGGCGTAATCAAAAAAGACAAAATTTCTTGCGGATTCCCATTTGAATTTAAAAAAATTGCGCAAAGCTCTGGGGCAATAATTCCGTGCGGTTCATCGGAATCAGGGGGAAAAACGGCGGAATTATAATATTTTATGTAAACAAGGTCTTTTTTGCGGTGGGTAGAAAGCGTCATTGTTTGCGCCCCCAACAAATGCTCTTGCATAAAAAAATCCGCGTCCTTAATGCTGCCTTCGTACCAATGTTTGTGGAGCAATCCCGCGTTTTGTAAGCGTTTTAACTCGTCAAGTGTCGGAAAAAGTTCCTGAGCCAAAGTTTTATCTTTATTAAGCTGAATTTTTACTTTTTCAGCTATATTTAAGTATTTTTCAGCTCCATTTAAGGATTCGCACAAAACACTCACCATATCAAGCAACGAATCGTCATTTCGACCAGGACAAAAAAGCGGATATTCGGCAAATTTTTCAACTTTGGCAAGGTAAGAAAGCAAATCTGCATAATTTTGTGGCTGTTCAAGGTGTGCATTTTTCTGAAAACTCGTGTAATAGTCAATTTCAAAATGGTCAAGCAAAATCGGAAGTGCAAATGCCCGCCCATTTTTTGTTCCCGTTGCGGCGATATTTGTCGGCAAATGCGAAAAAAACTCACTAGGAATGTCTTTCGCGCTAGATTCAAGTTCTTGTACTGTACATCCGTTTAGTGTAAACAACAGGGAATATTTTTTTTTCAGATTTCTTGGAAGCTTTTCCGCAGAATCGAGCAAAGTAAACTCAACTAAATCTTCTGGCATTTTGAGCAAAATTTCTGTTCGGAGAGCGGCTTGCATTTCCGCAGGAATTTGGTAAAAGGCAACGAAAAGTTTTTTTGACTTTTGCTTTTTGTGTGAAAAAACAAGCGCAAAAGCTACGCAAAGAATTGCAAAAACTAAAACGGCAAAAATCAAAAGATTGCGCTTTTTTGCTTCCATATTATACCTCTGGGCAAACAAATGTTGTTTTTGTATCTTTGCAAATTTGTTGCGCGGCACGGCGACCTGCCCAAACGGTAATTGGAAGTCCGCCTGGCATCATTCCCCGTTCGCTTGCAAAATATAGCCCTTTTACGTTTTTTGATTTTGCGGGGAACGTAAAACTAGAGCCGCATGGCCTCCAAACGCTCATCCAGCCACCCTTGTAACTTGAAGTATATCGTTCATACGTGCAGGGGGTAGCCACATCGCTTGCTTCTATATTTCCGTGAATTTCGGGAATTTGTTGTTCTACAAGGCTAACAAATCGTTCTAAAAGGGCTGCTTTTTCTGTTTTGTACGAACCATCTTCTTTGTGTGCTTTCCACCAGTCATAACTTTGCCCCAAAAGTAAGCAGGTTAGCGCAGTACAACCATCTGGTGCGTGTTTTTCGTAATGTGCATAATTATTAAGCCTAAGTTCAGAAAACTCTAAACCGCCCGCAGAAAGTGGCTCAGAAAGTGCTAAAACTGGCGCACGCGGATATTTTGAAAGGTCAGCCTTAATTCCTAAGCAAATGAACATTGTTTGTTCCGAAATAACATTTTTTCTCATTTTTTTAGCCCATTTTTCTTCAAGCGGAGGGGAAAAAAGCGTGTCAATTGCAGTTCGCGTGTCTTGTGTGACAATTATTGAATTAGTCTTAATAAATTCCGTGTTTTTTCCGTTCCCAGTAGAAATCTCAAGCCCGCAAACTTGGTTGTCTTGCATTTTTACAGCAAGAACTTTCGTTTTAAACTGAATTTTTCCGCCAAGCGCAATAAAAGTGTCCGCCATATTTTGCGTTAAGCGAATAGAACCGCCTTCAGGGTAACCGCAATCGCCAGAGGCAAAAGAAGCAAGCGTGTAAATAAAAGAAAGTGCGTTGTAAGAAGTGCCAATTACCGTTCGCAAAAGATGCTGAATGTCTGTGTCCTTAAAAGCTGCCACGTAGTCAAGGTAAGATTGCTTTGTTAATTTTGAAAGTCGCAATGCGGCAGGTGCCATTTTTAAAAGCTCACAAAGGGAGGCGTGGGCGGGACGGGTACTTTTTACGCCAAAAATGTCGTTTACAGGCATGTGGACGTTTTTAAACAAAAGTATGTCGTGGTAAAGTCGGTTTATTGCCTTTTTGTCTTGAGGGGATTTTAAAAGCAGCTCTTCTTTTAGTTTTTTGGGGTCGCGATAAAGATTGAGTTTTTTATTTCCACGAATCAGTGTGTACAGGGGGTCTCGGTTGTAGATTGGATTATTTTCTTTAAGCGCACCTACCTCTTTCCACACCCGATTAAGCGTAAGCTCGGGCGAAGACCCCGTAAGCCAATGCATTCCGCCTTCAAACAAATAGCCTTTTCGGCTCCAACTTGTTGAAAGTCCACCAGGAATTGTGTGTTGCTCAAAGATTGTTACGTTAAACCCTGAATTTTGTAAATATACCCCCGCGCTAAGACCTGCCACTCCCGCGCCGACAATAAAAACCTCTTTGCTTTCCATAAAAAACAGTATACCAAGCTTTTTTTTGTTTGCAAAGTACGCGGGTAGCGCATCGACTAACGCAATTTGTCAACTGAATTTTAGGCGCGAGTTAAAGTTGCGGCAATATTCGGTAAATTCGGCTTTTGGAAGCGGTTTAGAAAAATAATATCCCTGACAATAATCGCAACCAAGGGAAGCAACAAGATTTTTTTGCTGCTCTGTTTCAACACCTTCTACAACGATTTTTAGATTCATCTCTTTTATCATGCGCACGGTGTTTTGCAAAATGATTTTGGCGAATGCTTTTTTGTCCGCTTCCCAAAGAATGCTTTTGTCAATTTTGATAATGCTAAAATCCATATTAAAAATGTATGACGCATTTGAATAGCCCGTTCCGTAATCGTCAAGGGAAAAAGTAAAATTCAAATTGCGCAATTCTTGCATTGTCTGCTGAAAAGTATCTTGATGGTGAATTGCGGCACTTTCTGTAATTTCAAGATTTATTGTGCGCGAAGAAAGCGAATAATGTTCAAGCGTATTTTTTAAAATCTGTGGCAAATTTTTGTGCATACACTGAACCGTAGAAAGATTCACTTCGATAAAATCAATTCCAATGTCGTCCAAATGTTCTTTTGTAAAAAGATGGCAGGCATCTTCAAACACAAATTGCCCAATCGATGTAATAGTTCCATTTTTTTCTGCAATCGGAATAAATTCCTCTGGCGAAATAAAGCCCATTTCGTCATCGATTAAACGCACAAGAGCTTCCGCCGAATGAATTTTATTCGCCTTGCAATCCCAAATTGGCTGGTAGTAAACTTGAAAAGAATTGTTCCGCAAAGCTTTTTCAATGGCATTTTCAATTGCCGCCCGCCTTTGCATATATTTTAGTTGCTCTTCTTGAACGATTGTAACTCGATTTTCGATTTTTACATCCGTTGTGTCGGCAAGCATCAAAAGGTTTTCCAAAGTGTGAATGTCTTGCGGAACCAAAATGACACAAATTTGCGTTTCAAAAGAAATGCTCATATCGCGGAACAACCAGTCTTGCGAAAACTTTTCGTAAATGCGGTCGCTTATTTCGTGACATTTTTTTTGCGCGTCTCCATCAAGAACTATGGCAAAAATTCCATTGTCAAGGTCGTAAACGTAATTTTGGTTTGTAATTTCAACAAAATATTGCGCAACTTGAGAATTTAATTCTTGGGCAAAGCGATAACCTAAAGTTGAAAGATAGTATCTTTGATTGAGGAGTTTTACGATTATTATACTATACGTTTGTTTTGTTTCCAAAAGCGAAATGTTTTCTAGGATAAACGCTCTGCGGTTGTATAGTCCTGTAATGGGATTCAAGACTTCTTCGCCGTTTTCGATTGTCATCAATATTGAAAGGCAAGTTACGGCTTGGGCAAAAAGTTCAAGCAAAATTTTTGGGAAAAAGAACTGAAAAACCACCGAGGCAAAATCTACAACTATAAAAACTATCAAAAAGAATGCTTTTTTTATGGAAATTGAATAGTTGAATTTTATAACCGCAAAAATCACTGCGAAAAAATATACAACACAAATTCCATATAAGTAGAAGAAAAACCACGAATGTGTGTAAACGTGATGAGCGTCATAATAAAAAACCGCATGTGTTATGGGATTTAGAAAAAGTCCAATCAGAGAAACGGCAAATGGGGCAAAAAACAGCGTGTAAATTGTGCGGGTGAATTTTTTGCTCACTCCGATTAAAACCATAACGTAAAAGCTGAATGTTGGCGGGAGGGCGTTGTGAACAATCAAATATACGTAATTTGCAACATCAACCGCAAAGTAAAATTTGGGATTCCCTGTTGCCATTAAAACGCTAGATGTAATATCTGCTATGCTTGCAATAAGTCCGTTCAAAAGTACGAGCGAAAAGATTTTATTTTGAAGTTTTCTGGTATCTTTTTTGCTAAAATAAACGATAAGACTGGTTATATATAAAATAAAGGCGCAAATATCAAAATGAATTTCGTAGTTTTCCAAAATACCTCCCTCGCAACAAAAAGCTCCAAAATGTTACAGAATGATTTTTGGGGCTTTACAAACAAACTTTTGTTTTATGTTGATTCGGCAGCTCCAGGTAAGCCTATATCTTTGCGGTAAAAAATACCTTCAAATTTAACAGAATTTAATGCGGTATAAGCATTTTCCCACGCTTCTGTAAAAGTTTTGCCGTGTGCGGAACAAGCTAAAACTCTCCCGCCGTTTGTAATAAGCCCTGAAGCATCGGGCGAAACATCTTTTGCCGACCGCCTATCAGAAATTGCTCCTGCAACAAACACTTTCGCGCCGCTTTTGTGCAAAAGTCCGTTGTCAAAGAAAATGGGAATTCCCTTTTTGTAAGCGGCAGGGTAGCCACCGCTTACAGCAACAGGTGCAACTTGATAGCCGTTTTCCCATTCAAGAGAAATTGTGTCTAGCATTCCATCGCAAATAGAGGTGCAAAGATTGGCAAAATCAGTTTTTAAAAGTGGCAAAACCGCTTGTGTTTCGGGGTCGCCTAAGCGAACATTGTATTCAAGGCATTTTGGTCCGTCTTTTGTAAGCATAAGTCCAAAAAACAAAAATCCGCGATAATCCATTTTTTCGGCAATAAGTCCATTTAGTGTTGGGCGCAAGATGGTGTTTTCAAATTGTTCCCGAATTTCTGGCGTAAAATCGTCAACAGGACAAACCGCTCCCATCCCGCCCGTGTTTGGTCCCTTTGCGCCATCGTACAATCGCTTATGGTCGCGAGCTGGCAAAAACGGAAGAATGCGAGCTTTGCCGTTTGCCCCAGATTCTTCTGTTACAGAAACCGCTGCCAAAATAGAAACTTCCGTTCCAGAAAGGTAGTCTTCAATTACAACGGATTTTCCCGCCTCGCCAAGACTTCCGTTCATAAGGGATTCTAGGGCTTTTTCGGCTTCTTCGCGCGTGGTGGCAACCGTAACACCTTTTCCTGCGGCAAGCCCGTCAGCTTTTATGACAACTGGAATTTCGTGGTCTTTTAGATACGCTTTTGCGCTTGTTAGGTCGGTAAAAGTTTGGCTGTGGGCGGAAGCAACTCCGTATTTTTTCATAAATGATTTGGCAAAATCTTTGCTGGATTCTAATTTTGCTGAATTTTGCACTGGACCTACAACTTTTATGTTATTTTTTAAGAACAAGTCCGCGTAACCTTCTGCAAGGGGATTTTCGGGGCCGATAACAACCATGTTGCATTTTTCTTTTTGAGCGATTTCAAGACAATCGTTAGCCGTTGTTGCGGAAAAATTAACAGATTTATCTTCGAGCGAAGTTCCGCCGTTTCCTGGAACGCAAATTATTTTTGAAACTGATGGGCTTTTTGCGAGCGTCCAAACAATCGCGTGTTCTCGCCCACCGTTTCCGATTACCATAATTTTCATAGCCCCATTCTAAAACAAAACGCCTATCAAGACAAGGGCTTGTTTTTTTGTGTTACAACGTGATTTTATGTTTGTTCGTCGAGGGTTAGGTCGTAGGCTGGGATAAAATCTGTTAAAAAAACTTCGGCTTCGGGGAGATTTAAAGCGTGAATTGCTTTTAGTGTAGATTTTTCTGCCATTGCAAAATCGGCATTTCCCATTTTGCGTTCTTCTATACATTTGATGAGTGCTGAAAGTTTGTCTGCGCCTTTTACCAAAGACCACAATTCACTTTCCTCTTCAGAAGGCGAAAGTAGCGGTTCATAATACGATTTTAGGTCGGGTGGCAAGTACGAAAGCATTGTGTTTTTTGCATTTTCCTCTATTTCTGTATAGGCACCTTTTATTTCTTTATTGTAATATTTTATCGGTGTAGGAAGGTCGCCCGTTATAATTTCGGTTGTGTCGTGAAACATTGCAAGAAGTGCGCAACGTTCCGCATTTACGTTGCCACCAAAGCGCGTGTTTCGGATGAGCGCGAGAGCGTGTGCAATGTAAGCGGTTTCAAGCGAGTGTTCCGAAAGGTTTTCAGAAATTGTGTTGCGCATTAAAGCCCAGCGATTTATGTATTTCATTCTTGAAGTAACTGCAAAAAATCTATCCATAAAGAGCATTTTACTCTAGCTGATTTTTGCTTGTCAATAAAAATGCAAAATGCTAAACTTCCTTTGTGGAACAGGATTGGATTGACCGCAGTCTTGGCGAATTTGTTGAATCGCTTTTGCAAACATTTTTGAGCCTTTGGCAAAACATAAAAGTTCTTTCCGATGATTCCTTGTTTTTTAGCCGATTGAATTGGGCGATTGTTATTTTTTCATTTTTTTTGCTCATTTTTTTGATTGTTTTGCTGTTCAAGACGGTGTTTGCACTAAAAGCCCACCAAAAGCAGCGTTCCGAATTTTTGTCAATCGTAAACACTTTAAGAAACGTTTCAGAATTGCCCGAATCAAATGGAACAAAAAATCAATTAAATTCAGATAATATTAAGAATTTGCTAAATCAATGCGAAAAACTCGGAAAAAAAATTGATTCTCACACAGACCGAAAGGGAAATTCGCGCAGAGTGTCAACTTTGGTTTACAAAATTTGCACGGCTGAACAGTTTTCTGCGAGCGATTGTTTTTTGTACTTTTGCGCTTCTTTGGTGTACGATGCGGGATTTTTGGACGTAAACGGCTATCTTTTTAAGGCAGAAGTGCTTTCTGCAAACGAAAAACTCGAACTAAAAACGCACGTTATGCGCGGAAACTCGTTTTTGGACTTTGCGCCACAAGATGCCTTTAGCGTTTTTTGGGATGCAGCGGCTTTGCACCACGAAAATATGGACGGTTCGGGCTATCCAGAAGGGCTTAAGGGGGAAGAAATTCCGATTATTGCGCGAATAATTCACGTTGTAGAAAGTTTTGTTTCGCTCACCTCGCACAGAAGTTACCATAAAAAGTTAGACAAAAATGCTGCCCTTGCGGAATTAAAAAGTTTGCCTAAAATGTATGACGCTAAAATTGTCAGTATCCTTGAATCCCTAGTGTGATTCTTGTAAAATAGACTAAATTTTGCGGCATTTTTTAAATGTGCGGGTAAAAATTTTGGGAGGATTTTATGTGTGGAATTGTGGGCTACGTTGGAAGCAAAAATGCAACTCCTGTTTTGGTAAAAGCTTTAAAAAAACTTGAATATCGTGGCTATGACAGTGCGGGAATTGCGGTTTTTGAGGGCGAAGATATTGTTGTAAAAAAAGTGAAGGGTTCTTTGCGCACACTTGTTGAAGATACCACAAAACAAATTGTTCGTCTAAATGACAATATGTCGGATTCTGAATGTGACGCGCGGGAATCAGAATTGATAGAAAAAATGGGCGATTTTGTTTGGGGGCAGTTGGGAATCGGACATACGCGCTGGGCAACTCACGGCGAGCCGAGTGATGTAAATGCGCACCCCCATACAGATGTAAGCGGGTCAATTGCGATTGTTCACAATGGAATAATTGAAAACTATGCAAAATTAAAGGCGTGGCTTCAGGAACAAGGCGTTGTTTTTCGGAGCGAAACTGACACGGAAGTTATTGCTCACCTGATTCATTATTTTTACGCCGAAAGTGGCAATTTGTTTGAGGCAGTTTTAAATGCACTTCATCGATTGGAAGGAAGCTATGCGCTTGGAGTAATTTCTCGCGATTTTCCCGACAGAATCATCGCCGCGCGAAAAGAAAGTCCGCTCATTGTGGGGCTTGGAAAGGGGGAAAATTTTATTGCAAGCGATGTTCCAGCGGTTCTTGAACATACACGCGATGTTTATTTTCTTGACCAGAAACAAATTGCGGTTTTGTATGCCGACCACGTTGACCTTTTTGACGAAGACGGAAATAAAGTTTTAAAAGAGCCATATCACGTTGATTGGGACATTTCTGCGGCAGAAAAAGACGGATATTCGCATTTTATGTTGAAAGAAATTTACGAACAACCACGTGCTTTGCGCGAAACTTTGCGTCCACGGCTTGTTCAGGCGGAAAACGGCGAGTTTACGGATATAGAATTTGCAGAAATCAGCAAAGACAAAAATGTGTGGAAAAATGCTCGGCGCATTGTGATTACGGCTTGCGGAACGGCGTACCACGCAGGCGTTGTTGCTCAATACGCATTTGAAAAATTTGCGCGGCTTCCTGTTGTTGTTGACGTTGCAAGCGAGTTCCGCTACAGAAATCCTATTTTGAATAAAGATGACATTTTTATCGTTATAAGTCAGTCGGGAGAAACCGCAGACACGCTGGCTGCATTGCGACTTGCAAAATCATTTGGTGTACACGTTATTGCAATTACAAATTGCGTTGGAAGCACTGTAAGTCGAGAAGCCGATGATGTGATTTACACTTGGGCTGGACCTGAAATTGCGGTTGCTTCAACAAAGGCATACACAACTCAGCTTGGCTGTTTGTACCTTTTGGCATTAAAAAGTGCAATGGAGCGCGAAACAATTTCTTGTGAGGAATACAAACGTCTTTTAAAAGAGCTAAATTCCGTTCCAGAAAAAATTGAAATTGTCTTAAAAGATAAATCGTCCATTCAGAAATTCGTTTCTCGGAATTTTAACAAAGAGAAAGTGTTTTTTATTGGACGGCAATTTGATAACGCTACAAGTCTTGAATGTGCCTTAAAGTTAAAAGAAGTTAGCTATATGCACAGCGAAGCTTTTGCCGCTGGAGAATTAAAGCATGGTCCTATCGCTTTAATGGATTCTTCAACTTTGGTTGTGGCAACGGCAACTTCTAGCGCACTTTACGAAAAACTTGCAAGCAATATTTTGGAAGTAAAAACTCGCGGGGCAGCAACGCTTGTTATTACGCAAGACAAATCGGGCGCGTTTTTGCGGGCATCGGACGAAATAATCCAAATTCCAGAATGTGAAGAAGCTTTTGAACCGATGATTTCTATTGTTCCGTCGCAACTTTTTGCGTATTATTGCGCAGTTCAGCGCGGAAATGACCCAGATAAGCCACGCAATTTGGCAAAATCCGTAACGGTAGAGTAAAATGGAATACAGTCAAAGTGAAGTTTTGCAATATGTTGCAGAAAATGATGTTAAGTTTATAAAACTCTTTTTTACCGATATTTTTGGCAATTTAAAGAGTATTTCAATACAACCCACATTGTTGCGCCGTGCTTTTTCGGAAGGAATTTCGTTTGACGCGAGCGCGATTCCTGGATTTTTAAATGTTGAAAAAAGCGACCTTGTCCTGATTCCTGATTCTGCAACGCTTTCCGTTTTGCCGTGGCGACCTCAGCAGGGGCGGGTTTGCCGAATGTATTGTTCCATTTTTTATCCTGATGGAGCATCTTTTGAAGGCGATTCGCGGGGCATTTTAAAGAATGTCGTAAAAAATGTACAAGATGCGGGTTTTGATGTAAAAGTTGGAACTGAATGTGAGTTTTATCTTTTTAAACTCGATTCAGAAGGGAAACCGATTTTTGTTCCCCATGACACCGCGTCTTATTGCGATTTATCTCCGCTAGACAAAGGCGAAAATGTCCGCCGTGACATAATTTTGAATTTGGAACAATTGGGCATTGAACCAGAAACAAGCCACCACGAGTCAGGTCCAGGTCAAAATGAAATCGATTTTAAGTACAGTTCTGCGCTAAATGCGGCGGATAATTTTGCAACTTTTAAAAATACCGTTAAATCTGTGGCGTTCCAAGATGGACTTTTTGCAAGTTTTGCGCCAAAGCCAATCCAGGACAAAGCGGGGAGCGGTTTACACATAAATTTGTCGCTTTACAAAAATGGCGAAAATCTGATTGCAACAAAAAGCCCAGAAGCAAGCGCATTTGTTGCGGGAATTTTGCACCGAATCAGAGAAATTACGGTGTTTTTAAATCCATTTCCTTCCTCGTATCAGCGACTTGGAAAATGCGAAGCTCCAAAATATGTCAGCTGGTCGCGTCAAAATCGAAGTCAGCTCATTCGCCTTCCATTTGCCACAGGGGATTTTTCGCGCATAGAATTGCGTTCTCCTGACCCCACTTGTAATCAGTATAGTGCTTTATCGCTCATAATTGCTGCGGGGCTAGAGGGCATTTTGCAAAAAGAAAAACTTCCTTGCGCAAAAGACATAAATGTTTACACTGCGGATAAAAGCGAACTTTGCGATTTACAAACTCTTCCTTCTAGCTTAAATTCGGGAGAAGAAAGTGCTTTATCTGTTGCCGAAAAAAGCGATTTTGTGCGTTCGGTTTTGGGCGAGCGATTTGTTGCATCGTATCTTGATTCAAAACGAAACTGCACCGAGCCTGATTTTGGCAAACTTTAGGATTTTTTAATGGATAGCGTTCTGATTGTAAGCAATACTGCGGACACAATGGCAATTATTGCCGACCTTTTGCGTTCTGAACGTTTTTCGCGGATTGCAACGGCGCAAAATGGGGCAGAAGCGCGCAGGATAATTATTGAAAGCGATTTTGACCTAATTATAATTGACTCTCCGTTGACAGACGAATTAGGCGATGACCTTTCTATGTCTGCCTCTGAAAAAACAACTGCGGGAATAATTTTGATTGTGAGCGCGATTGACGTTTTAGAAATCAGTTCACGGGTTGAAGAATACGGAGTTTTTGTTTTGCCAAAGCCAATAAGTTCGGAGTTTTTTTATCAAGCTGCAAAATTACTTTCCGCAAGTCGCAAACGAGTAATGCACCTTGAAAACGAAAACAAAAAATTGCAGCAAAAAATAGAAGAAATTAGAATTGTTGACCGTGCAAAATTGATTTTAGTTCAAGTTTTGAAAATGTCTGAGCCACAAGCGCAGCATTATATAGAAAAACAAAGTATGAATTTACGACAAACGCGCCTTGCTACAGCAGAAAATATTTTGCGAACTTACGAGCGTTAGTTTGGGAGACTGTTTATGGATAACGCGGAAATTGACAATTTGGGACGAGGCTTACTTTTTTTTGGAAAAAGTTTTGTGCAAAAGTGTACAAAAGTTGAAGGGCAAAACGATGTTTTTTTGCTAGAAACAAGTGCGGTTTTACGCAGAAAAAGTCAAATTGCTCCAAAACCTGGGCAGTTTTATCTTTTAAAAAGTGCCAAAAGTTCTGTGCAATTAAATCGCCCAATCAGCGTTTTTTATTCCGAAGAATCCATTGATTCTATGACGGGCTTAAAAAAAATCCTTTTGCGCTTTCTTATTTTGCAAAAAGGGAAGGGAACTAGCGAACTTTGCTCACTTTTGCCTGGAGATGAAATTGAGTTGATTGGTCCTTTGGGAAACAGTTTTTCTCTTCCGCTAGGTGTAAAACAAGAAGAATCAGACAAGCCTGAAATTTGCATTATCGGAGGCGGAATTGGCGTTGCACCCGTTGCCAATTTTGCTTCTAGTTTACAAGATAAATCTTACGATTTTTTTGCGTGTTTTAGGCACGGATTTTATGGACTTGAAAACATAAAAGCTGCTTCGCTGACAATTACAACGGACGATGGCTCTGAGGGAACGCGCGGAATGTTGCCCGATGTTTTTAGCGCGGAAACAATAAAAAATAAATCTTACAAGGTGATTTACGCTTGTGGTCCAGAGGCACTTCTTGCCTATGTAAAAAAGGTTTCTGAAGAAGCGGACTGCGAATGTTTTTTGAGCGTAGAAAAACACATGGCATGCGGAGTTGGTGCGTGTTTGGGTTGCACAATTCAAACAACGGACGGAATGTTGCGCGTTTGCAAAGATGGTCCTGTTTTTAATGCGAAAATTCTTCAATTCAAAAAGAATCAGAATCCGCAAAAACGGAACGCCCCGCTTGCTCCTACCGAAAAACCCGATGTGAGCGTACAAATTGCGGGAGTCCATTTTAAAAATCCTGTGATTGCTGCTTCGGGAACTTTTGGTTTTGGTCAAAATTATCGGGGTTTATTTGATGTGAATCTTTTAGGCGGAATTGTAGCAAAAGGTTGCACTGTAGAACCGCGAAACGGCAATTCTGGAGAACGCATTGTAGAGGTTTCTAGCGGAAACATCAATTCAATCGGGCTACAAAATCCTGGAATTGCTAATTTTATAAAAGACGAACTTCCGCGAATGTTAAAACTGTCTCCCGTTGCAATAGCAAATCTTGCAGGAAGCTCTTTGGAATCTTATGTTGAAGGGGCAAAATTGTTAGACAAAAGTGATGTTCCGCTGATTGAACTTAACATAAGTTGCCCAAATGTAAAATCTGGCGGACAAGCTTGGGGAATGAGTCCAGAATCAGCTTCTTGCGTTGTTTCTGCCGTGCGGGAGTGTACAAAAAAGCCGATTATTGTAAAACTTTCGCCAAATGCGCCCGACATTAAGGCGGTTGCCCTTGCGTGTATAAAATCAGGGGCGGACGCTTTAAGCCTTGTAAATACAATTCAGGCTGTTGCCATAGACATAGAAGCGGAAAAACCTGTGTTTGACAATGTTCGTGCGGGTCTTTGCGGACCTGCCATAAAGCCTATTGCCTTGCGAATGGTTTACGATGTTGTTGAAGCGATAAATCAGTTACCAAAAAATTCTCGTGTTCCCGTAATCGGAATGGGCGGAATCCAAACTTGGCAAGATGCCGTTGAATTTATTTTGGCGGGTGCAAGTGCCATTCAAGTTGGAAGCGCGACTTTTAGCAATCCGCGGGCAATGTTAGAAATTATCGAAGGAATTTCTCATTTTATGAAAACACACGGTTATACTTCGATTTCGCAGTTTTGCGGCAAAGCGCAAGTCGTTCCTCCCGCTTCTTGAACAAAATGTCAAAAAGTGTTAAAGTGTCAATATGTATATGTTCACAGCTTTGTGTGCGTTGGGTGCGGAAAAAATACTTGGCAACGAGCTAAAATTGCTCGGTTACAAATTGCAGGGGAACGCGCCAGGCAGGGTTCGTTTTGTAGGCGATGAACTTGCGCTTTACAGGACAAATTATTGTTTGCGAACGGCAGACCGCGTTTTTTTGTGCCTAGCCCATTACAAAGCTGAAAATTTTGATGATTTGTTTGACATTTGTTTTGACATTCCGTGGAATTTGTACTTAAAAAAGGATTCCCGCGTGGTTGTGGACAAAGTGCGAATCTATAAAAGCAAATTAAATAGCGAACATTCAATCCAAAAAATCATTCAAAAATCGATTTACAAAAAATTGGGCGAAGTTTGGAATATGAGCGTTTTTCCAGAAAGCGGTGAAACTGCAAATATTCGCATTTATATAGAAGAAAATGTTGTTTCGGTTTTGTTAGACACCAGCGGCGACCCGCTCCACAAACGTGGCTACCGCAAAGACGGTGGCGAAGCCCCCTTGCGCGAAACTCTTGCAGCGGTTTTGCTCCAAGAATTTATGTGGCGCAGAAAGACCCCGCTCCACGACCCTTTTTGCGGGAGCGGAACAATTCCCATAGAGGCAACTCTTTACGCTTACAATGTGGCTCCTGGTTTGGGACGGCATTTTGCTTATGAAAATTTGGCAATTTACGATAGTCAAAAGGCGCAGCAAGTTCAGCTAGAGGAAGCTGAAAAAATTCGCACCGATGTTCAATGCAAAATTACAGGGAGCGACATAAATCCCGCAACGGTGGATTTGGCTCGGCTAAATGCGGAACACGCTTGCGTAACTGCGGGGCGGGCTTTGCATCTTATTGGGAGCGATGTTCATCTTGAACGCCCAGATTTTATTGTGAGCGATTACACCGAACTTCGTGCGCCATACCCAGAGGGGCTATTGTTGTGCAATCCGCCCTATGGCGAGCGATTGGGGGACGTTTCTGAGGCGGAAAATTTGTATCGCAAAATGGCTTCTTTGTTTGCCGATTTTGAAGGTTGGAATATGGGATTTATTACAAGCCGCGAACAATTTGAATCTTGCATTGGGAAAAAAGCTGATGTTTCAAAAAAACTAAAAGCTGGAAATTTTGACACCACGCTATATATGTATAGGGCAAATGTTCAGAATAATTCTAAAGGAAACCTTTAAAAATGGCAGTTTTGGTAGAACATGATAAACGCAAACACGAAATCCTAGAAAAAGCTCTTGAACTTTTTGTTGAAGAAGGTTATGAGGACGTAACTTTTCAAAAAATCGCTGACCGTTGCGGAATTACGCGCACAACACTTTATATTTATTTTAAGAATAAGCGCGAAATTTTTTTGTGGAGCATAAAACAGCTTATTTCGGGGCTTGAAGTTGACCTTGTTTCTCTTGTTGAGCGCGAAGATATTTCGACAAAATCCTGTTTGCTTGAAATGTTTAACACCATAATTGACCATTGTCAGCAAAACCAGCAACTATTCCGCATTTTGCTAAGTTATCTTTTGCAGTTGCAAAAAAGTGGCATTGATGTAAATGAGCGCGTTATGCGCCGTGTTATAAGAATGCAACATTTGTTAAACACCGTAATTATACGCGGACAAAAGCGCGGAGAAATTCAGCGTGGAACCGTAAAAGAAATCAATGAACTTTTGTACAGCCTTGTAGAAAGCGCGATTTTTAAACTGTCCGTTTTAGGGCAAAGCAACATTGACTCTTCGCGTGCCGTTATAGCGTTTGCAATAAATTCCATTTGCTCGTAAGGAAAAATATGTTTTACGCTTTTGCCATTTCTATTGTTCCAATAATTGCCGTTTTGCTCTGTTTTATTTTGCTCGTAAAAGAAATGAACGTGCTTCGCGGGATTTTTTCTTGCCTTTTGGGACTAATTGCCTTAATTCCTATAGAAATTATACTGATTTTTGCCTCAAAATTAGCGATTTTTTCGTCAATTTCGCAAGGGGCAATTTTACTTAGGTGCTTTGTACTCAACGGAATTGTAGAAGAAGGCATAAAAATGGCGGTTTTAGCCCTGCTTCCCGCAAAAAAAATGAGTGCGCGGGAGTTTTTGTGCTGTTCAATTTTGTGCGGATTTTCATTGGGGTGTTTTGAAACACTTTTGTATCTTATAAACGGACAAAATATTGTTTTAAGATTATTTACAGCCGTTGTTGTGCATACAGCCTGCGCCGTTTTGGGCGGATTGTTTGTGTTTTGCTCAAGAAAAAATCAGATTCCGTTTTTAGCTCCGATTTTTGCAGTTTTAACGCATACAGTTTACAATTATTTTGCAGGATTTGCGCCGCCAGTGCAGTATTTTTCATTTGCGGTGATTCTTTTTGCGATTCTTGAATGTAGAACGCAGTACCAAGGAGTAAAATCGATGGAAAAATCGGAAGGAAATGATGAAATTTCTTCTGCAAAAGAGAAAAGTGTTTTAAGTTTATTTTCAGGATTTTTTCAAAAAAATAAAAAGAATCAGATTGAAACAAAAATCGAATCAAAAACAGAAGAATCGGGGAGTTTACAACAGTTGAATCAGGGCGAGCAATCCCAAAGAATCATAAAAAGCAAAGAAGTTTCGCTTGATGATTTTACAACCGCGCCTTTTGTTGGCGTGAACACGGACGACGGCTTTAAAGATTACGCGCAGGGCTTACCAAAAATTGATGACCTTTTTAAAGATGACCTTGAATCGCCCACTTTTGAGCGCGAATCAAAAGAAAATGCGCCAAAACCGCAGAAAAAACGTGCAAGTGCAAAAAAATCAACTTCTACGGATTCTGAAACTGCGGAAAAAAAACCAAAACAACGTCGCACAAAAACCGTTGACGCTCAGACCGATGAAGCGCAAAAAACACCCACTGAAAGAAAAAAGCGAAATTCTGCAAAGAATTTGTAGATGCTTCGGGTAGCAACGCCTATTGCGCTCAACATGATGGGGCATGGTAGCAGTGTGCCACGTTGCAAAGTTAGCCCCATTACAGCCTTCGCACAGTAGTATTTTAAATTTGTGATATCTGTTCTAAATTGCTATAGTTTTTTAATTGTTTTCTGTAGTCACTAGGGCTTGTGCCTGTTACCTTGCTAAAGACATGACTAAAGTAAAAAGCATTTTGATAGCCTAGCTGCTGAGAAATCTCTCCTATAGAATATGTTGTTGTGCGCAGTATGCGACAGGCTTCTCTTACTTTGAGCGATGTATGATATTTTTGAAGCGAAATATGCTTTTGTTCTTTAAATACAGATTCTAAATACTTTGAGCTAAGATTAAATTCTTCTGCAAGTTTTTGCGAGTCAAAGGGGAGTGCTATAATTTTTTCAAGATAGGCGGCAAGTCGCTCTGTTAGTTGTTCCTTTGCAGTTGTAATAGAAACTTTAAAAAACTTAATATCTACAAGCAAGAGGTAGAGAGTTGCTTTTAGTTTATAAACGTCTTTTGAATTTTGAGTGGAGGTATTCTTTATCAGTTTAAGCAAATTTTCTTCCACTTCGGAATACAAAAGTCCTGACACTTTTTTGGGAAGAATTAGCGAATTGCTACTCTGTAAGTTTTCCTCTGGAAGTGTAAAATGAATATAGCCCCATTCTGTTCCTGTCTCTACAAGTTCACTTCCCCAATGGTGCTTTTTTGTTTTTAAAAAAATCAATTCTCCTGACAAAACTGTATACTGTACATCTTCTTCTATAACAGTTATTTTTCCGCTTATTACATAGAGCAACACATTAAACGGAAGAATCCTGTCTGGATGAAGAAAAGGCGTGTGGCAAGTTACCCGCCCTGCTTCTATCAGAGAAGGTAGTACGTCTTTGCCGAGTACAATTTCATTCATACCTGTAAATTATATATTAAAAACGGTATTTTGTAAATGCTTGCTTAGAAAATTTATATGTAGTGGCGAATTATGTCTATGTTAAATATTAATTTCTGCCCTTATACTAAATTTATAAAGAACAAGAAATGCTGATATGTATCAAAAAATAGGGAAATTTGAGTTTAAAACTGCTATTTTATAGGGTTTTAAACATCACATTTAATATTTGAGGAGGATGTATGAATAAAGCGAAAAAAGTTCTAGCCCTAAGTTTGCTACCATTATCATTGGGGCTTTTGTCTTGTGGTAACAAGGATAATAAATCTTCTGGCGGTAAGACAGCGGACGGAAGAATAAAACTTACAGGTGTATATGTTTCTCACCCTCTTACAAAGAGTGTAGATGAGATGAAATGGCTAAAAGAGATAGAAGCTCAAGCTGGAGTTTCTATACAGTGGGAGCAGGTTTACTCTGATTGGGACACAACAAAGGCGACTCGTTTTGCCTCTGGGGATATTCCAGATATTCTTATAAATGCAACAAATAATGCAGACTACACTACATACAAGGGATTGTTTCAAGAACTAACAGAGCTTATAAAATCTGATGCGCCAAATGTGCAAGCAATGTTTAAAGAGGAGCCTGATACAGAAGTCCTTTCTAAAACTTTGGAAGGCGAGATTTATTCTCTCCCTAAGTTTCAAGGAAAGTGGCCATATACAAATACAGTGCTTTTTATAAATCAGACTTGGCTAGATAAACTTGGACTAAAAATGCCTACCACATTTAGCGAGTTGCGTTCTGTCCTTATGGCATTTAAACAGAGCGACTGCAATGGTAACGGAAACATTGATGATGAGATACCAATGGACTTTAATGGTTGGTTTGGTGGGGCTTATTCACTTACAGCTCTTATAGGTGGTATGGGAATCCCTATTACAAACTGGGGTTGGGATGCATACTACGCAGAAAATGGAACGGTGAAAAACTATTCTGTAGACCCTCGCTATCGTGATTTTATCAAGTTCTGGAAGAGTTTATATGAGGACGGACTTTTAAATGAAAATGCAATTACAAATGACTATTCAGCATTTCAGTCGCTTTCTCGTGGGGACGAAAATGGCAATGCTTTAGTAGGCTGTGTATTTGGTTGGGAAGAAACAGATAAATTTGGTCCTAATCTCTATACTCAGTATAAACCTGTTCCTCCTCTTCGATACGACTTAGACGGAAAGAATTATGAAGTATACTGGGATAACGATTATACTGGGTTAAACCTTGATGCAAATCGTATTGCCATGAGTGCAAAGTGCAAAAACAAGCAAGCTGCAATGCGCTTTATGGACAAATTCTATGATGCAGAAGTTTCTGTGCAAGTTCTCTTTGGAGGAATCTCTGATGGTTGCGTTTCTAAAGTAGGCGATAATCACTACAAGATAGAAGCTCCTCTTGACCCTAATACAGATGCGGGTACTTGGAAGTGGACAAGCACAATGGCTGACTGGGGACCAATGTATATCCGCCGCTCTACACAAATTGATATGGCGCAGGATATGGAGAATGCTGTAAATGAGCGCAAAGTATATCAGAGTACATTGGATAAAGTAAAGACAAACCCCTCTGACGGAAACTATTATCCACAAGCATTTATGAAATATTCCACGGAAGAAACAAATACAATGGCGGTTGATCAAGCAAACATAAACAATATCATTTACAATTATTGGGCTTTGTGGCTTACAGGACAGCAAGATATTGATGACGATTGGTCAGACTATGTGTCTCAAGTAGAAAAAGCTGGACTTTCAGAAGTGCTCTCTATAAGACAAAAGGCTTTTGATAAGTATCGCGGAAAGTAGTCTCACTTTGCTAAAACTAACAAAAGCACCTCTAAAAACATAAAGGTGGGATTTTAGGGGTGCTTAGTATGTTGTTTGGAAATGCAAATTAAAGGGGAAAGACTATGACCTTAAAGACAAAAAACTATATAAAAAGTACTTGGCAGCTATGGGTAATGCTTATTCCTGCTATTGTTTATATATTTATCTTTAACTATGTGCCCATGTATGGCATACAGCTTGCTTTTAGAGAATATAGCTTTGCAAGTGGCATTACTGGCGGTAAATGGGTTGGCTTAAAGTATTTTAAGCAATATTTTTCTAGCGCAATGTTTTGGACTACGCTTATAAACACATTCCGCATTGCTGTAGTAAGTATTATAGTGGGATTCCCTGCCCCGATTATACTTGCTATGATTTTGAACCAAATAAAAAATCGTGTATGGAAAAAAACTATTCAGACAACTGTATATATACCTTACTTTATATCTGTAGTTGTAATGGTTTCTATGTTAAATATAATGCTCGCTAACGGAAGCGGTGTTATTGCAAACTTCTTAAAGGATTTGCACATTGTGCCAAGAAAGATGAATCTACTAGGTGACCCAAAAGCGTTTGTTCCTGTTTATGTTCTTTCTGGCGTATGGCAGACTGTAGGTTGGAATAGCATTATTTATCTTGCAGCTCTTTCTGCCGTAGACCCTGAACTTTATGACGCTTGCAAGGTTGACGGAGCAAGTAAGTGGCAAACAATAATTCACGTAGATTTTCCTGCTATAGTGCCTACAATAGTTATACTCTTAATTCTTAATATGGGTGGAATCTTAAATGTTGGTTTTGACAAAATCTATCTTATGCAAAATTCTTTAAATTTAGGAGTGTCGCAAGTTATTTCTACGTATGTGTACAATGTTGGTGTACGTTCAGCACAGTTTAGTTTTGGTTCTGCTGTAGGTCTGTTTAATACTCTGGTAAATTTTGTATTCCTTATCTTTACAAACAGCCTATCAAAACGACTTTCTGGTTCTGGTTTAATGTAATAAGGGGAGACTAAATTTATGAGTTATAATACTTACAATAAAAAAACTTATAGACGTAGATTGTCAGGAGATGCGTTTTTTACATACTGTATGTATGGTATTACAATAATTGTATTTATCATTATTGCATATCCCCTTTGGTTTGTTGTGATAGCTTCTATAAGCAATTCAAATCTCGTAAATATTGGAGCTGTACATTTTTTGCCAAAAGATATACGCTTTTATGGTTATCAGCAGGTATTTTCTGATTCTCGTATATGGCGTGGTTACCTTAACACAATAATATATGTGCTTTTAGGAACAACTCTCAATATGATTGTAACAATGCCCGCCGCTTATGCTCTTTCTCGCAAAGAGTTTAAACAGCGAAATATTGTTATGTTTTATTTTGTGTTTACAATGTTTTTTGGGGGTGGTTTAGTACCTCTCTATATGACTATAAGTTCTTTGCATCTTATAGGAACAAAGACCATCCTTATCATTTTGGGTGCTCTTAATACTTACAACTTGATAATAGCTCGCACTTTTATACAGGATAATATTCCAAACGAACTGTATGAATCTGCAATACTTGATGGTTGTTCTCATTTTAAATTTTTTATGCAGATTGTTCTTCCTCTTTCAAAAGCCGTATTCTCTGTACTTGTGCTCTACTACGCAGTAGGACACTGGAACGACTTTTTTAATGCACTTATGTTCAATAATAAAAACGCAAATGAACCTTTACAGATTGTCTTGCGCCGTATTTTACTTTTGAATGAAGCCTTTGAAAAAGGTTCTGGGGGAGTACAGGGCGGTTATGCACAAAGTTCTGCTGACCAAGTAAAGTATGCCGTAATGATAGTTTCTACATTGCCCATACTCTGTTTTTATCCGTTTATTCAAAAATATTTTGAAAAAGGTGTTTTAATTGGAGCAATAAAGGGCTAAGATTTTTTTGAAAAAAAAGTATCAGATGTTTGACTCGTTTGCTTAATCAAATAAAAAACTTAAAAAAGTAGCAAATAAATCTTAAAACTTATGCAGGGTATAAAAAATGGGGGCAGTTCACATAGTAAAATGCTTTATGCTACCCCATTCCGTATTAGCATCTTACGTAAAACACTTTGTTGGTCTGGGGCTGAATGTGAAACGTTCCACAAATCAATTTCCATAAGCCTAGGCTCACACGAAAATGATGCGGAGTTCAAAAAGCTGCAATAGCAATTTCGCGCGATTTGCAGGAACTTTCCGCAGCTGACATTCAGAAAATCGCCGCAGACATTCATTAAAAGGCGCAGTCAAAACGGCAATCAGATTTTTCTGGATGGAAAGCACTTGGTCTTGCGGCTGTAGCTCTTGGCGTGGGACTTGCACTTGCCGCTTTTTCGGGAAACAAAGAAAATGACGGTTCAACACCGCAAGGATGTAAAAATTGAAAAACAAATTTCTTACAATCTTAACCTTTGCCCTAGGTCTTTGCTGTGTTTCTTGCACAAAAGCACAGGTAACTGTTTTTATTCCGGCTGCTTCGGATTGCGTTTATGCCGCTTATTTGATAAAAGCAAACGGCGGGCAGATTGCAACGTTCAAGTCGCAGAAAGAAATCATAGTAGCTTTGGAGCAGGTTGAAAAGGAACTTTCTGCAAGGCGTGAAAACCTTATGGCAGACAAGATTCATACAATCGGTTACAGGTGCAAAGAAGTATTTGTAACGGAAGACGGTCTTATCGATTGGAATGAAAGTGACAACTTCATGCTTGTTTATGAGCCACTTCATCCAAAAGCAGAAGTGAACGGAGATTTGAAAGGATATGTAAAATATCCAGGGACAGAAAGCACTGTTGTACAGCGCCAATATGACGACACATTCTATGTCTACTGCCTCTTGGTTCGTGCGTTTGAAAAGTCTGCCGCACACTGACTGTTACATATGTTGAGGTTGTGCGTACTTCCCGTGCAAAAGACATGGGGCAAACTAAGCAAAATCGACAAGGAACAGCGTGAAAATATCCTGAACAGGGAATAAGGAGACAAAGCATGACATGAGCGAAAAAAAGACCTTTTAACTGATTGCAGTCAGCTAAAAGGTCTCTAAACGACAAGCGGAGAACCGTTGCCACATAATCAATTTCATAATAACGGTTTCTCCCAGAATCTTCAAGCGCGAAAGCTCCCGATGTACCTCAAAAATGGATTCAAAATCCAGCTGGGAAACTTTGGGCGCGTAAAACTCTCGTTCTCGTCAAAAGGTTTTGAAAAGGCCGATTTTGCCTTGGAGCGCGTAGTTTTCATTACTGCGTGCGAACAGAATCAATTTTTTACGAATTTTTAAATTTTTTTCACACAATTACCTATATCGCTTTATAATATATAATATCATCCAATAACAAAACGGAGGACACGATGAACTTGTTTGAAACAATTCCCGAAGCTAAGACCGAATACAAGGAGCGGCTTTTTGCCACGGCGGATTTTGTCGTTGTGCTTTCAACAAAGGCGCGGCGAGAAGGGATTCTTGCGCTTGAAGAACATCTTGGTGGCTGGAGCGAGGACTACGGAACGGAGCCGCCCCCACTCACCATGCAAAAAAACGAATCAAACGACTACGATAATGAGGCTGCATTCACATGCCCCTTTGCACCAGGCGGAATTGAGGAAGCTGTTTTCCGTCGTCTGCTTATGCTTGTCGTTGACGGCATGGAGCAGGAGAAAATCGCGGACGTTGCCCGCTACACTATTGCCGCAAGCCACGAGGACGATGTTACAACGCTTTCGCTGATGATTGGCATAGAGGGAATCCTTTCAATCCAGCGCGGAGACAACCCGCGAATCATCACCATTTTGCTTGCAAGCATGATGGGGCGCACACTCGGCGACGAATACTGCAAAACTCGTCTAAAGGACTAGGAGGCTGCCATGAACATTTTTAAGATGCTTCCAAAACTTTCCGCAGAAGAGCAGAAAAAGGCAAAGGATCACCTCTTTTTTGCCGTGCGATTTTGGTGCGCACTTTCAGAAAAAACACGCAGGGAAGGTATTCTCTCGCTCGGTGTCGTGTTTTCAGGCTCTGACATGTCGGGCGGCGAACGAATCGTGCTTGCAGACGGAAGCCGTCCTTTTCCACGCTTGGAGGGTACGACGGAAGAGTACGCCGACATTGAGGACTGGCTTTTTAAGCATCTGCTTGGTCTTATTATAGACGGAACTGATGTGGACACTGTGCTTTCTATCACGCGCTACTCGCTTTGCAACCTTGAAAATCACCTTGCGCCCGCCACCATGCTTTCGCTTTTGATTGGGGCGCAGGCAATCCACGACATTCAGGTTGGGGAGTCGCCGCGGTACACCAAGTACCACCTTTGTGCAATGCTCGGGCATGAGTTGTGCGAGGAATTCCTTTTGACCCAATGCGTGCCGCTTGAGCTTGAGCCTTCAGAATCCGACGCTCCCTTCTGGACTCCTGAAGACGACGAGGACGACGAGGAATGACGTTGCGTATTGTATACTAACACTATAATAAGGAAAATTTTATGAGCATTGATGGTGTGAATATTTTGTACAATTGGTTCGTGTGGTTCGTGGTAAACGACGAGATTCCAGAAGAAATGGAAAAAGCAGGCGAGCGTTTTTCTGAACTTGAGTCGAGGGCTTCTGCTGGCGACGAGGACGCGCAGGCGGCAGTTGCTGGAGTCCGTGCGGAAAACGCGGAAGATGTGGCAAAAAACCTTGCCACGCTCGAAGCCCTTGCCTCAAAGGGAAACGCGCTTGCGTTGCTCTCTCTGGGCGTGCTTTACCACGAGGGCATCGCGGAAAACGGCGACGCTCCATCCAAAACAGTCATTCTGCCGCTGGACATGAAGAAGTCAGACTTCTATCTTGTGCAGGCGGAAGAAAAAGGCAATCTCACGGCACTGTATATGCTGTGCCTGCACACCTGGTTTCGCTGTTGTGTGTTTACTCGTCCTGACGAGGAGGGCGAAGATTTAGAAGACAGCGAGAGAATCTACGCGCTCCCGACCGAAGAGGACTTTTTGAACGGCGAGAAGTGGCTTCTCAAGATGATTGCGCTCGCCGCCGACAAATCGCTTGACGATGAAAAGCGCGAGTATGCCGAATCTAAAGAGTCCGACGCCAGAAGCTGGCTTTCCGCGCTGTACGAGTCCGACTACCCGACCTCCCCGATTCACAATCCTGAAAAGGCAAGGGAATGGGGCAAAAAATCAAGCAAACAATAGGAGAAAACCGTGATTACATTGACCACAATCTTGAACCTCAGCGACCGCGACCAGCAGAAATTTCTGAGCGAGGTTGAAAACAACAAAGAACTCGCGCTCGCCTTGCAGTGCGACGACAATAGCGCGCTCATCACCTCCCTTGCGGGCAATATGTCAAAGCGTTGCGCCGAAATTTTCCGCGAGGAGCTGACGGAGGCAAAAAAAATTGCGGAAAAGGAAAAAGAGACGCTTTCCGAGCCAGACGCTCTCCCCGCTTCCGTTCTTGCCGCACGGGAAAAAATGCTTGCGGTTGTCACACGACTCTCTGAAAGCGGCGAAATCAAGATTCCCGAAGTGGAGATTCCCAAAACGAGCGTGCTGTTTGAAAAGCGCATCAAGGACGCCAAGCGAAGAATCCGCGAGACCATCTGCGCCACGCAGGAAAACCGCGCCATCCTCCGAAAGTACATCATCGAGGAGGCGAAAAAACTCGATGATTTGGACAGCGATACCATCGCCGAAAAACTCGGCGGCTATGGTGAAGGGAACGACCTCAAATCGCTGGAACTCGAATTTATGAAGGAACTTGAAGAGGTCACATCGAATTTCTTCAAAAAACACCTCATCGAAAGCAAAAGCGAAACGGCGTACCACGCGCTCGTTGAACTCGGAAGCGAAGGGCGAAGACAGCTCAAGGCGAGACTTCTTTCCGAGCATTACGATTCCCTGCTCCGCGCAGTTGAGGAAAGCACGCTCGCCTTCGAGGACATCGTTCTGCTCGACGACCGCAGCGTTCAGAAAGTGCTGCGCGAGGTTGCCAACGACGAATTAGCAAAGTCGCTCAAAGGCGTGGACTACGAGGTGCAAAGCAAAATCTTCCGCAATATGTCAAAGCGGGCGGCTTCAATGCTAAAAGAGGACATAGAATTCCTTGGTCCCATAAAAATGAGCGACATCTGCACGGCGCAGGACAAAATTCTTGCCGTAATCACGCGCCTTGAGGACAGCGGCGAGATTGTGATTGCCCGCCATGAAGAATTGGGCGATTACATCTAGTCCAAACGCATGGCGGACAAGAAGAACGGTGGTGGCGTTTGTGTGCGGGGATGGGGCAAACGTCATATTGAGTGATAAACGTTGCCTGTCTAGTAACATCTAACCTAAATGTCAAATTTCTGAAAACCTGTCATTTTGAGCAACGCAAAGAATCTGTAGATATTTCGCTGTCGCTCAATATGACAAAGCAAGGTAAAGTATACATTTTGTAACATTTTCCAAGATTATTCTATAAAACACGGCATGAAAAAAATGCCGCCGTCAAGCGCGCATTTTTCGCCAACATCGCTACGCTCGTTGGCGAAAAATTCAAATCTGTATACGCAGACGCAAACTAATGCAATTGCGGCAAAGATATTTTATATAGGCTCTATTTGCACAATTTAATGAAATCAGCTAAAATTCTATCATAGGAGTGAAAAATGACCGCAAAAGAGATAGCAGACGAGCTGAAAAAACTCACAAAAGAAGAACTGAACGAAATCATAGCTTTATTTGGCGGGTCTGAGATTTACCAGGAAGAAACAAAAGAAGAATTTATGATGAAAAAGCGGTTCGCTGACGGCATTTTCTGCCCGCACTGCCTCTCTCGTCACGCCATAAAGAACGGACACAGACCTA
>CALCEK010000167.1 GCA_937900125.1 uncultured Treponema sp.
AAATATTCCTGCAGTGAAAATTCACGTGTCTCATTCAACTGTGAGAATAAGATGTTTGTGAAGGTCGCCACATTCTTTGGAGGAGTGTTTTCAAGGATTGTATAATCGATTGAAACTTTAGTGGCTTTCCCATAGGAATCTGTCGCAGTGACAATCGAAGTGTATTTACCTGCGTCAGCATTCGGAGCATTGAGTGTCAAAGTGAACACGCCAGCTATCTCTATGAGGTTTTCTGCTTCAGAGCCGGCATTATGGCTTACCTCGAAATTGTGTCCGTCAGGATCTTCAACGGTAAAGCGGATTTCTCTAACAGCGGTCGCTTTCAGAATCAAATTCGAAATATCATCCGTAAAGCTGATTACGGGTGCTCGGTTTGCAGGAGTGGTTATTGAAGCGATGTTTGAGTTCTCAGAATAGTTGAGACCATAATCGTATCCCAAGACCTTCAGATAATAGGTAGTTTCGAAATCACCCGCGAATGAAGCGCTTAAGCTTTCTCCTGTTTCTGTCATTCCCGTTTCAGCGGTGATTGAGGAGACCCCGGTTCCGGGATTCTTGGCCGTAGCCGCAGTTACGCTGTTTTTGTCGGTTCCGTAGAACAACCTGTACCCGAATGCCGAAACTCCATTTTTGGAACCGGTCACATTCCATGTCGCTGTAACCGTATTGGAGGATGTTGAAGCTTTAAGGGTCGTTACCGCATCAGGGATTTCAGGATCACTTCCATGGGAGAGTGCTCCCATCGCATCAATGGGAATACCGATTCTGGAATTCGTTATGTTGAAATTCGGATTGGGAGAGTTCAGCAGTCTTTCCAAAAGCATCTCTCTTGTGAAGCCGGGGGCCCCCAATGCCGAAACCAACAGGGCAGCGACACCTGTAACATGAGGGCATGCCATTGATGTCCCTTGGTAATTGCCATAGGCGTTTCCGGGCAGTGTACTTAATATTTGGCTATAGCGGTAGTCTCCTCCGGGAGCGGCGATATCGACCCAATTGTCATCTCTGGTCCCGAAGTTCGAGTAGTAGGCCTTGGTGCCGCCGGGGCCGTATGCTCCTACTGCTATTGCACCAGGGTAACATGCCGGAGCGCCATATTCCGATTCTTCGTTTCCCGCCGAGAAGAACACCACACCTCCGGCCATAGGACCTTCCTGGTTCCCATCTTCATCGAGGCCTGCATATTTGTTGAAATAGTCAATGGCATCCTTGAGGGCGTTTTTGTATTCTCCCTGATTCGGCTGTTCGAAGAATTCATGATACTCTTTGGCTTCAGCTGTATCCCATGAGCCGTCTTCTTTCTGGAAATCATATCCCCAGCTGTTGCGGTATCAATATTAGTAAATCCCCATGTCACCCCACGGGTAAATGTATCAGCAAGAACCATTTTTTTAAACAGTCCAAAGCTAAAAAGCTTTAACCCGACCGCAAAATTATCCCAATTAAAGGTTCTCTTTTCTGTATCATTAATCTGGTCAATAAGATACACCGGTTCGACCATTGGTCCCATGATAAGTTTTGGGAAGTATGTAATATATGAAAGATAATCAATAATGTCTACTTTATTTATTTCCTTACGATATACATTTACAACATACATAATCTGCTGGAATGTAAAGAAACTGATTCCAAGTGGCATTATAAATGTTTGTACAGCATCAGCAGCCGCAGTTTCATCGACAGGAGTAATAGAAGCAACATAGCTCATATACTTGTAGTACAAAAGAACCCCCACATTCGCTGCCAAAGTTAACACAAGAAGGATTTTACCACCCTTTTCAATTCTTCCAATAATAATCGCAAGAATAAGAGCAATTGTTTGCGGATATTCCTGTTGCACAAAGTTCAACAAGTGAGTTGGGTCTGTTCGACGAATAAAATCAAATGGGCGAACTTGCAAGCTACTTGTTAATCGGTTGATAATATCAATCGCTTTTTGACTTCCCAAAGATTTTTCGAGCAATTCGCGAGCGTAATCAATACCACCACTCGTGATAAAGTTTTGCGCCTGCATAAGTTCTTGGAATTCTTCAAGGACTTGTTCTTTAAAATCTGCATCAACGGTTTCTAGGCGAGCGATTTCAAAAGTCAGCTGCTCAACTTCATCTTCGCGCAAGTGCTTCATAACCTCGGAAGAAACGTCCGAGCCTATTGCGACAAGGAATATTGCGGCTTTTTGTCTTCCGTTTAAGTTTTTGTAGTCCTTGCCAGCTTTCTTTTTTCCATTATGTTTGCCTTTATCGGTTGTTTCATCTGCCATTGAACTATTCCTCCATCAACCAAGTGCGGATAAGCATTGCCACATCTTCAGGATGCTCTTTTGCCAAGGCAACTGCATTTTCTTGAAGTTCTTGCCGTTTGCGCTCTTCCACAGACATAGTAACTTCGATTCCCTGTTCTTTTGCATCCCAAAGAGCTTGTTCGCGCTCGGCTTGTTGTTTTCTGAGCAATTCTTCCTCGCGGAGTCTGCGACGGCGTTCAAGTTCACGAGAAACAAGCCTAAACACAATGAATGCAACAAGCACTACAGCAACACCGAGCAAAACAAAAAGAACAGTTCGTCGTGTTTGCTGAGATTTTATAAAACGCAAATCCTCAGCGCGAAATTCCTCAGTTCTGTCAAACTTAATATTTGTTACGGTTACACTATCTCCGCGTTCGCGATTGTAACCAACCGCATTTCGAACAAGTTCCCTCACCTGTTCAAGCTCTTCGGCACTAATTTCTTTGTATTCACGTTCATAACCGCCGCTTGAAGAAACTTTGATATTTCCTTTTTCGTCATAAAGCGGATATGTCCATGTTCCGTCGATGTTTACGGAAATAGTTACGCGGTCAATCGCTGGGCTAACTTTTTCTGTTGTGTCAGTGCGATTTAAAGCATAATTTGTTTTGCGCCCAGTTTCTGTGGATTTTCCTATAACATTTGACATATCCGCAGTAACTGGAGGATTTTGTCCTTCTACACCCGCAGGTCCCTCTGGATTAAAACCAGTTCCAGTGAAGCTTTTTTCAATAACTTCTTCAGAAACAGGCAATTTTTCAACAGTTTCGCCATCATCATAAGGAGTGTCTGGATTATCCGCCTTAATTTGAATACCAGAATAAATCTCGGAGGAGCTTTCCCTCTCGGACATATTCATTTCGATTTTCATGTTGGCGATTGTTACCCGTTTATTTGTATAGGTACCTTGCAATGCCTTTAAAACCGCACTTGAATATTCGGTTTCTAACTTGCGAATCAACTTTTGTTGGCGGTCGATATTAGAAATTCTATCGGTTTCAGATAAATCATCCCAATTGTTGATTTCTTCGTTTGTGTCACCGTTTACAATCGTTATATCTTCTTCGCGCAATCCTTCAACGCTTCGCATTATAAGGTGCTGAATTCCTTTTATGGATTTTTTGTTTTCAAGAACATCGCTTCCTGGTTTTGCATACAAAATAACGGATGCGCTTGTAGATGCCTGTTCAGAGGCAAACAATTTGTCATCAGGTAAAACAAGTCTAACATCTGCGCTACGAATTCCATCAAGTTGTTCAAGATGGTCTTTGACCGCTGCTGTTTGAGCACGTTGCCAGTTTACTTTGTCGTCAAAAGAAGTTCTTGACCATCGGGTTGTGTCAAACAAACTATATGGGTCTTTTGCAATAGGTTCGTAGCCTTCCGCAACCAATTTACTGCGGTAGCGTTTTGCCGTAGCTTCGTCCTCAACAGAAATATAGCCATCCTGAGAAACATAGGCTTTTACATTATCTTGGTCAAGTCGAGATAAAATTTCGGCACGTTGAACTTCATCAGTAACTGGTGAGTTAAACAATCGAACTGTCGTAGTTCGTGAAGAAACCGTCGCTAATATGATAATTGCGGCGATAATTACAACTACAATTCCAGCAAGAATCCCCTTTTGTAAAAGAGTCCACTTGCTCCACTTTTCTTTTATGGTTCCTAACGTTTTTTTAAACCATTCGTTCATCATCCCCTCCCGTGAACGAACTCTGCATCTTGTTTTTTGCGTTCCCACCCGCAAAAAACTGATTGCTTAAAAGTATAACATACTATCTAAGACTTGAAAAGTCACAGAGTGCCCACTTTTAAAAAATTTGTTATAGGTAGCCTAATTATTCATCTCTAAAAATTGCAATTTTTAGAGTTTTCCTTCATTATCTTGTTTGCGAAAGTTCATTCCAGCCACTTACAAGACGTTCAATAACTGTTTGTGCAAGGTTCAAAGACATTTTTGCCTTTGCCATTGCAGTTGTAACATCGTGAATATCCACGCTGTCAGGGTCGGTAATAACCTGCTCTTGCAAACGAGTTACATTCATCTGTTGCTCATTGACACCAGACATCGCACCAAGCAAATATTTTTCAAATTGACCTTTTTCTTTCGGCTGAACAGACTTGGTGTTTGACACATTGCCAAAAGAATCCATGTAAGTTCGTTTTGAAGAATCAGTTAATGGGCGAGTTCCCACATGACTAGGATTCGTTCTATTCAGTTCAAGACTTCCAATCGTAAAATCCATTTACAACCTCTTACATTTTAAGTTATTTTTAAGAACCAATTTCAAGGGCGGCAGAAAACATTTCCTTGCTTCCCTGAATAACCGAACTATTTGCTTCATAAGCGCGATTTGCACTTATCATATCAACCATTTCATTTACAATATTGACATTTGGGTATTCCACATAGCCCTTGTTTGGTCCAGACTGAATTGCGTCTGGGTGGGTTGGGTCATACACCATTCGTCCTTGCTCAGAATCTTGCACAATCTGACGAACACGAACGCCTTTTCCAGGACCGTTATCCAAATCATCATCTACAAACGGAAAACGCCACGTTGGATTTTCTGAGGCAATTGGCTCAACAATCACGCTCTGTTTGCGGTACGGACCGCCATCTTGAGTTCGCGTTGTTGTTGCGTTCGCGATGTTGTTTGAAATAACATCGGTGCGAAGCCGTTCAACGCTCATTCCTGTTGCTGCAATATTTATGCTTGTAAAAAGTCCCATTTACTTCCCCTATTTTACGCTTTTCATAGCGGTATTTACTTGTGTAAACTCAAAATTTTCAAGCTGACTTAAAAGTCTGTACTGCATCTGAATCTGTACAAGATTCATTGCTTCCTGTTCAGCGTCCACATTGTTTCCGTTTGCCTTTGTACTTGTGGTGTAATCGGTAACACGGCGAGGTTCTACGCTTCTCCAGTCGCGCGGTTGCTCACTCTGAATGTGGCGGGAATCCGTTGTTTTTAAATGAAAAGCCGCATGGTCATTATCGCGACTTTCAAAAGCTCGTGAAAGTTCACTTTCAAAATTCACCTGTTGCTTTTTATAGTTCGGAACTTCGCTATTTGCGATATTATTCGCTGTAACTTGATAGCGGAGACTTTGAACGTCCAATGCGCGATGTAATAAATCGACCGAATTTGAAAAACTATTCATTCCCATATTCATTTTTTCGGCATTTCAAAAGAGAACTTAAGCATTTTATTTATAATAAAAAAACAAAAAAATAAAACTAAAATTTCCAAGGTTTTGTCTGAAACGAATTTGCAAAAATCTTCTATATAAATGCGTATTCTTGAAACATAGGCTTTTTGTCAGGGGCGAAAAGAATTTATAGATGTTTCGACTGACAACGCCATGACAAAGCCCCAGCAATGTGCAGCAATGTGCAGCAATGTGCAGCAACGTGCGGCAACGCCTTAGCAACGCCAAAGGGTGCAATTCCATCGCTCAATGAACAGCTTGTGGAATAAGTCAACTTCAGTTTTTTAAAATGAGTTTTTTCTCTTCTATTCTCAAGTTTATTTTTCCACATCCGATAGTAAAAATATGAAAGCAAGATATTTTTTGTTTAGCGTCGTGTTTGTTTTAGCGACAATGGTCGGTTTTGCAGAAACTCCTTACAAAAGCAATGTTACAGCTTCTTTTTATGCTGATAAGTTTCACGGACAAAAAACAGCTAATGGTGAAACTTTCAATATGTACGAGTACACAGCTGCACACAGAACTTTGCCATTTAACACATTTGTTAAAGTTACAAATTTAGCAAATGGTAAATCAGTTATTGTAAGAATCAATGACAGAGGTCCGTTTACAAAAGACCGCGAAATTGACCTTTCAAAAGCGGCGGCTATACAATTAGATATGATTCAAAACGGAACTGCACAGGTTTCTATAGAAATTATTGAAAGCGCAGAAACGACTGCGGAAGAACTTGAACAAGATGATTCTAAATATTTGCCTGGCACAACATGGGACATTCAAGTTGGAGCCTTTGGAAATGCAAAAAATGCAGAAGCTTTTGCAAAAGAATTGCTCCGTGCAGGTTTTACCGATGTTGCATATCAAAGAACTTCTTCGGTAACAAGGGTTGTTATAAGGAATGTTCCCGCCGAAAAAGTTAAAGAAATAGAAAATGAGCTTACACAAAAAGGCTTTAAAGAACATTTTGCTCGTTTAAGAAGTGAAATGCCTAGTAGCGCAAGTTCTGCAAGTGCCGAAAAGTAAAAATCAGATTGTTAAATTAAACTTAAATTGTAAAACAAAAGGCATCGTTTGGGAGGAACGATGCCTTTTTTATGCAAACTACAAAATATAGCGTTGTAAATCTTGACTTTGAACAATTCCTTTTAACTTGTCATCTATGTAGGAGCGGTCAATAGTTATTGTTTCGCCTGAATGGGTGTCAGCAGAAAAGCTTAAATCTTCTAGCACAGTTTCCATTATTGTGTGCAAACGTCTAGCTCCAATGTTTTCTGAACGACTATTTACATCTTCAGCAATAACCGACATTCTTTCAATCGCTTCATCTGTAAATTCGAGTGTAACGCCCTCAGTTCCTAGTAAAGCCTTATATTGTTTTACAAGTGCATTTTTAGGTTCAGTTAAGATTTTCTTAAAATCCTCTTTGCTTAAAGCGTCTAGTTCTACGCGCAATGGGAATCGTCCTTGCAATTCAGGAATCAAATCGCTTGGAGCTGAAACACTAAATGCACCCGCACCGATAAACAAAATGTGTGTTGTATTTACAACTCCCCACTTTGTATTTACATCGCTTCCTTCAACAATTGGAAGAATATCGCGCTGCACTCCTTCGCGGCTTACATCTTGCCTTCCGCCTTCCCCACCTTTTGTGGCAATTTTGTCAATTTCATCGATAAAAATGATTCCACTTTGTTCAACAAGTTTTTTTGCCTCCTCCGCAACCTTGTCAGAATCGGTCATTCTATCAAGATTTTCAGCCATCAAAATAATTCTTGCTTCGCGAACCGTAACATTTTTGCGCCTATTCCTTCCACCGCTCAACATTTCTTGCAAACTATTTAAGCTTTCTTCAATGTCGGCGGGGTTTCCGCTAGAAAACATTTCTACACCGCTAAAACGTGGCTGTTGGTGCACATCCAATTCAACCATTCTATCTTCAAGCGCACCTTCTCTTAGGAGTTTTCGGAATTTTTCCCGAGTTTCTGACATAGAAGCATCATTTGTAGGATTTTCGCTTTCCGCTTTTTCTTCTTGCGGAGGAAGGCTATCTTCTTCTGTTTTTTCAGAATCTACGGGCTTATTTTTTGGAATGTCAATTTGAATCACCCCTCCCTGCACTGGAGAATCTGAACCAAAAATATTTCCTAAAATGTGAACATTTGGCTTGAGCGGTTTAACTTCCTTTTTTGAAGTGCTTCCAGGAAGTAGCAAATCCAAAAGTTGTTCTTCAACCTGAGGAACAGCCTTTTCCTTTAGTTTTTCCTGAGTTTCAGACTTGACCATTGTGTAGCCAACAGCCATAAGGTCGCGCACCATACTTTCAACATCGCGCCCGACATACCCAACCTCGGTATATTTTGTGGCTTCAACCTTTAAAAATGGCGCACCGCAAAGTTTTGCAAGCCGCCTAGCAATTTCTGTTTTGCCGACTCCCGTAGGTCCTATCATCAGAATATTTTTGGGAGCAACTTCTTCCCGAATATCTTCTGGCAACTTGATTCTTCGCTGACGATTACGAAGTGCAACTGCAACAAAACGTTTTGCCCTGTTTTGCCCAATTATGTAATTATCAAGTTTTTCAACAATTTGGGCAGGAGTTAAACCATCAGGAATTCCCAAAACATCTTTTTTTTCTGTCGTTTGAACAGCATTTTCTTCCATATTAAAGCTCCTCTACAGTAACTTGGTCATTTGTATAAATACAGATTTTTCCTGCAATGCGCAAAGAGCGTTCTGCAATATCACGTGCAGAAAGATTTTTGTCTGCGTCCATAAAGGCAAGGGCAGCAGCATAAGCATAATTTCCACCAGACCCGATTGCAATAACATCATTTTCTGGTTCAATTACATTTCCATCGCCAGAAATCAGCAAAATATTTGATTTGTCAGCAACTAAAAGCAAAGCATCAAGTTTGCTCATAGAACGTTCTGTGCGCCATAATTTTGCAAGTTCAACCGCAGAACGCTTTAAATCGCCATTATACTCTTTGAGTTTTTCTTCAAATCTATCAAACAAAGTGAGGGCATCAGCAACAGAACCTGCAAATCCCGTAATTACCTTGTCATTGTAGGTTTTTCGCACTTTATGAGCATTGCCTTTTACAACAGTATTGCCAGATGTTACCTGCCCATCCCCAGCCATTGCAACATGGTCGCCGCGTTTTACAGCAATAACCGTTGTACTTCGTATTTTGTTTTCTTCCGACATACAATCTCCTTTCGTAAAAAATATATCATTTTAAGATAATTTTAATCATTTTTCCCAGAATGAGGAAAAGCCTGTTTGTAAACTTCCTTTATGTGTGCCTGACTTATGTGCGTGTAACGCTGAGTTGTACTTATGCTAGAATGACCGAGCATTTCTTGAACAACACGAATATCCGCTCCATTTGTAAGCATTGCAGTGGCAAAAGTGTGCCTAAACGCATGGGGAGAAACCTGCTTGTTTGTTCCTTCCTGTCCGCTGTACCGCTCTACAATATAACGAATTCCGTGTTCTGTTAAAGCCTCGCCGCGTTGATTTACAAAAAGTTCAGGAATCCTAAAATTTTTCCCATCAAAATCACTTGGAAATCTAACTTTTCTATCTTCAAGGTACAAGCGCACTGCCTCTTTTGCGTCAGATTCAAGGTAAACTCGTCTATCTTTGTTGCCCTTTCCCGTAACAATCGCACTAGAAAAATCAGCAGAAAAATCCGAAACTTTCAATTTAGCCATTTCTCCCACACGACACCCCGAAGAATAAAAAACTTCAAAAATAGCAGAATCCCGTGTTTTCCAAAGGATTTCTTGTTTTTTTGGTTGAGCGCACAATTTATCCACTTCTTTCGCGGTCATAAAACGCGGAAGATGCTTTGGAGAGCGCAATGTTCGCAATTCCAAAGCGGGATTCATTTTAATATACTGAAATTTTTTGCAATAGGCAAATAATCCTCGAACTGCCGCAATAAAACGATTTATCGAAGTAGTGCTGTACTTTTTCTTTGAAAGTTTTCCAATGCACGTTCGCAAATTTTCAAGCGTTATCGAATTAAGATTAGTTTCAGGATTCAACATTTCTTTTAAATGCGATAAATCTTCTCTATACCCTATGATGGTGTTTTGCGAAAGACCTCTTACAGTTTCTTCGTAAATTAAAAACTCATCAATTACATTGCAAAGTTTTTGCGTTTCAGTGCTATTCGGCATTTTCCTCCCCAACTTTTTCCGCAGATAGAGAATCTTCAACTGTATGCAAATAATCACATTCTGGGTTTATGCAACTTTTGTACGAACCATTTTTTTTGTCATATTTTTCGACTAAAAACCAGCCACATTTTGGACAATCCACGCCGACTGGCTTAAAATGCGTTATAAAGCTACATTCAGGATAATTTGTGCAACCATAAAATTCTTTTCCACGCCCTTTTGTTTTGCGAACAACAATTGCCCCTGTACACGAGCTACGTGGACATTTTGCAAGCGGAATGCTTTTTGTATTATGACATTCAGGGAATCCCGAACAAGCAAGAAAATAACCAAAACGCCCCAACTTTTTTACCATAGGTTTTCCGCAAAGTTCGCATTTTTCTTCAGTAACTTCGTCAAGAGAACCTTTTAAGCTTTCCTGATTTTTTGTCACTTCATCAACACGATTCTTAAATGGTTCGTAAAAATCCCCAATCATCGTGTTCCAAACCAAATTCCCCTGCTCTATTTTATCAAGGTCATTTTCGACATCAGAAGTAAATTGCTCACTTATTACATCCGAAAAAGATTCAACTAAAATTTTACAAATGATTCTTCCGAGC
>CALCEK010000168.1 GCA_937900125.1 uncultured Treponema sp.
CAGAAACGAAAAGCACGCCTGTAATATAAACGAGATATTCTTCTACACATTCGCCAAGCGTTTTTAGTCCGTCAGCGCGGATTGGACGCAATTTGTCTTGAATCATCATTTTTCTTCCGTTTCGTCTTCGCTGTGCAAAAAATCACACGCAGGATTTATACACGATTTATACGAACCGTTTTTCTTGTCGAATTTTTCGACCAAAAACCAACCGCATTTTGGACACGTCGCTTCGATTGGCTTAAAATGCGTCAAGAAACTGCATTTTGGGAAATTGGAGCAACCAAAAAACGATTTTCCGCGCCCTTTGCTTTTTCGTTCAACGATTTCGCCATTGCACCCGTCCATTGGACATTTTGCAAGTGGAATTGATTTTGTATTTCGACATTCTGGAAAGCCCGAACACGCAAGAAAATAGCCAAATCGCCCGAGTTTTTTTAACAATGGTCTGCCGCATTTTTCGCACAATTCTTCGGTTTTTTCGTCCATAAAACCTTTGACAGATTCTTGATTTTGCTCGACTTCGCTCACTCTTTTTTTGAACGGCTCGTAAAACTCTTCAATCATTGCGCTCCAAGCGATTCCTTCGTTTTCAACGCCGTCGAGTTTGTCCTCTATTTCTGCGGTAAATCCTTCGTTTATCACGTCAGGAAACGCCTCCACAAGAATTTGGCAAATCATTTTTCCCAAAATCGTTGGAACGAGTTGCTTGTTGCTCCGAGTAACATAATAACGGTCAAGCAAAACAGAAATAATTGGCGCATACGTTGAAGGTCGCCCGATTCCCTTTTCTTCAAGCGTTTTTACAATCGAGGCATCTGTGTACCGCGAAGGTCCTTGCGTAAAATGCTGCTCTGGATAAAATTTTCCGCTAGAAAGTTCCTCACCGATTTTAAGGTTTGGAATGTTCCCAGAAACTTCCTCCTTTGTAGAAAGCAATTTTATCACATTGTAAAAGCCTTTTTCCACAAGCCTACTCGCACTCACTCTAAAAAGTGCGTCCCCAGCCTGAATGTCTGCGCTTACGGTTTTTGACTTTGCATTATTCATTTGGCTTGAAACAAAGCGTTCCCAAATAATTGTGTACAATCTAAGCTGGTCGCGAGACAAATATTCTTTCATCGAATCAGGTGTATACGATATATAAGTAGGGCGAATTCCTTCGTGAGCATCTTGGGCAGATTTTCCAACAGCATATTCATTTTTTGTAGGCGGTAATTCGTTTGGGTAATTTTTAGAAATCCATTCACGAACATCAGCGATTGCCGTATCAGAAATCCGCACAGAATCAGTTCGCATATAAGTTATTAGACCTACGCGCGTAGCGCCTATTTGTACACCCTCGTATAATTGTTGGGCAATTTGCATAGTCTTGCGCGAAGTAAACCCAAGACGATTTGCCGCTGCCTGTTGCAGTTTAGAAGTTGTAAACGGAGGCTTTGGGCGAACATTTTTTTCAGCTTCTTTTAAGTCAGAAACAATGCAAGGCGCGTTTTTTATCTGTGAAATAATTTTATTTACAGATTCTTCTGTTTTTAGCTCAGGTTTTTGTCCTTGATATTGAACTAATTGCGCGGTGAATTTTGATTTTCCCTTTACAAAGTCAGCGTCAAGCGTCCAATATTCTTCGGGAATAAAATTTTCAACTTCTTCCTCGCGCTGACAAATAAGGCGCAAAGCAACAGACTGTACTCTTCCCGCAGAAAGTCCATTTTTCACCTTTTTCCACAAAAGCGGACTTAAATTATCCCCCACAAGCCTATCAAGCACACGCCGAGCTTTTTGTGCATTCACCTTAGATTCATCAATATCGCCGGGGTGTTTTACCGCTTCTTTTATAGCCACGGGGGTTATTTCGTTAAAAACGATTCTTCCAATTTTAGCTTTTGTCTTATCTTTTAAGACATTATTAAGATGCCAT
>CALCEK010000169.1 GCA_937900125.1 uncultured Treponema sp.
GAGTTCCCCACTTAAAAGGAATTATAAGATATGGCAATCCTTTATTCTTTCCGTTTTGCGTTACCCTTGTCTTTTTACTTGTAAGCCAAGCACCTGCGGGGTCTTTCATATTTATGTCAATAGCACCTCGCCCTTCTTCTATCCGCTCCATATCAGGCGATTCTGTGTATATATTATACTGAAAATCTCCTAGTTGCCTAATTTTTATGGAAGAATAAAGTTTTGGGTTAGGCGTTTTTATATCTTCGGTGTTCATAATAGAACCGCCCATAGCCCAGTTTTGCCATGACCTTTGAATTAGCTTTGCCGCCATACTAAACGCCCTTGTCGTATTTGGCAGCACATTTGCGCCTGTTCCCTCCGTAATTCCTTTTAGGCTCGCTTGTAAAGCCGAAAGAGTATCATCGCTTAATTCTACATTTACCTTAATCATTCAAAAAACCTCTTAAAAAATCAATATCTATTTCAAAAATCCGTACTCATAGACCTTCGGCTCGATTTTCTTGGCAAGGGCTTTCATCTTGTTGCGCAATGCGGAAATGAGCGCGTTGTATTCCTCATCTGCCGAGCTGCTGTTCATTCTGCCCTTCTCGTCCGCCCCTTGAAAAAAGCGGCGGATGTCGTAAAAGGAAGCGTCCGCGATTGCGTCCTTTTGCCAGTGGTAGTATTTCCACAATTCAAGAGCCACGTCATAGACAGCCTGCGCCTCATGCGATAAGGCTACCTTTTCTGATTTCTCGCTTCTGCTTTCTGAAAACAAATCGCCCGCTTTTTTAAATTCAATTTTCCCCGCAAGGAAGCGGCTCATGAAGTTTGACGAGAACTGCCTTTTGCACCCAACCTGCCGCTCCGTGAAGGGAATCCAGTGGTTTGTGCCGTGCGCCGCGCTTATGCGGTTCTGTCCGTGGAAGAGCGTGTAGATGAGGCAGTCTGCCTGAAACTCCCTGTCCGCCTGCCAGCCGTCCTGCGGAAAGAGGAACTGGTCGCGGTCGTTTAGCCAAGTGGGTTCAATGCACATTCTGACGGCAAAATACACAGCAAGTTGCAGAACATTATTTTTAGTGATGTCACAAGTTTTTCGTTGTGCAATGTCGCTTTCGGACGGAGAGCTTGTAATAAATACACCGCCGTTATTCTGGATGTCAGAGCCAAGCATCCGCAAATATGCAATTCGCTCCCCCGTTTTGTCGTGAAGCGTTTTCAGCCAATCCATGAGAAGTCGCTTTTCGGGCGGTTCATAAAAATTCTTTGTTCCACACAAACTTCCGTTTCGGTCGAACACATCAGCAGAAATTGAAAGAGACGATTTTCTTTTTTCAGCCGTATCCCAAATGAAAAATCCGATTGGAAATGTGCCATTCACATTGTCGAATGTGTTTGCGGGAACGACAAAAAGTTTTTTCAGTTCCGCGCCGAACAAGGCGCGAAATTTTGCAAAATTGGGGGCGCAAAGCGCCTTCAATTTTGCAAACTGTGCCAGTTTGCAACATTGAATCTCCGCGTTTACGCGGATTAAAAATTCGGCAAAAATTTCATTTGCCGCACCGCCCATCATTTTGCCGTATCTTTCAAAAACTTTGTTTCCCCGCGCGACTTCTCCTTTTGCTCCGCCTGTTCCTGTCTTTGTCCGCGTTGTCGCCGCCTCCGCATACGGCGGGTTTATGTAAATCACGAGTTTCTTGCGCTTTTGCTCGTCGGTCAGTATCTCGCGCAGGTCTTCGGGGCATTTTGTAAAATCATCGTTCAAAAAATCGAACTGGAAGACGTGGTTCTCGAACATGCTCCAGCCGTTTTCGATTCGGTCGCGCATTACGTCCACGTCCTGCTTGTCGAGCGTGCTTGCCCACACGTTGCGATAGTTCGTAAGTCCGTTCAGAAGGTTTCCAGTGCCAGCGCAGCAGTCCCAGATGTAATATTCGTCCTGCCACTTCTCGCCCAGCACGGAGGCAAGGTATTGCTGCGACTTTTCTACCCAAATCTGCGGGGTAAAGAAGCTGCCCTTCCGCTCTCTTATGTCCTGCGGAACGAGAAGGTCGCGCCGCGCGATGATGTAGTCCCAGTATTCTTCCTTGGGAGGCCGCTCGTAAATCGCCCAGAACGCGCGGTGCGCTTTTTGTCCGTCGGTAAATCCAACACGCTTTGAATCGAAAAGACCCGTTTCCTCATCGATTTTCCGCGCCAGCTCATACCTCGTTTTCTGCAGAACGACAAACAGATTTTCCTTTATGCTCTCGTTGTTTTCAGAAAGCAGGTCAGCAAGGAAAAAGTCCGCGCTGATAATGCCCTTTTTGTTCACCTTTTCCCAATCGACGGCAATCGTGGGCTTTACCACGTCGCTCCATTTCTGGAACACGAACGTAAAGTTGTTTTTGGTTACGGCGATTTTTTCCGAAACGTCCTTTCCGAGCACAAAGTTGCGCCTGATGAACTCCTTTAGCTCCGCCGACTGCGTTTCGTAGAAAAAGAGCAGCGACTTTTCTTCAAGCAGGCTTTTTGTGAGCGAAAAGAGCTGCTTGAATTCCTTTGACTCGTGGTTTGACGGCGCGACATTCCAGTTGAAGTCGTTTTGATAAAAAATCGCCTGAATCTCGTGGTACTCGATGAACGCTATCTTTTCGGCATCAAACGCGCCAAGGAAGCGGGGCGGAAGGTATTTTTCAAACGTCTTTTCCTTTCCAATCGTGAGGATGAGTTGCACAAAACTTTCGTAGATGTCGTGGCTCGTTCCCTGCTTCGCCTCCGCCCAAAGGATTGATTTTAGCGTGTCGCTTTCAAATTCTTCAAAAAGCGAATGCTGCCCACGGTCACTTTCGTGCTTCGCAATTACAAAGTCAATGTTCCCCAGCTGCGTGTAGCGGTACGCCTTGAAATAATCCTGCTGAACGGCTGCCTTTAACGGCTCTTCGCGAAGTTTTGTGTAGTCCATTCTTTTAGTATACAGGGAATCTCTAAAAATTTCAATTTTTCATTGTTGGTGGGACACGCATGGATTCTTTTCAGGGTAATGTGCTATACTTATGAAAGCACCAAAATTCAAGGAGACCGCTATGAAAAAACTCTTGACCATTCTCGCGCTACTCGCCGTTGCAACGCTCTCGTCCGCACAAAAAGCTGGCGACAAAGTGTCGTTCGTTTCCAAAGACCTAAACGGCGAGAAAGTGACGAGTGACATATTCGCCAAAAACAAAATCACGCTCGTGAACATCTGGGGCACCTTCTGCCCGCCGTGCATCCGCGAAATGCCCGACCTCGCGAAGCTCAACGAAGCGAACAAGGCAAAGGGTGTGGAAGTTGTTGGAATCCCGATTGACATCACCGACCGCGTAGGCAACATTCTTCCGCGCACCAAAGCCGACGGAGAGGCAATCATCGCACAGACGGGTGCCGCTTACACGCACATCGTCCCGAGCAAGGAGATGATGAGCGGTCTTTTGAAGAACATTCAGGCTGTTCCCGCAACCTTTTTCGTTGACAGCGACGGCAAAATCATCGGTCAGATGTACCTCGGAGCGCGTAGCCAAAAAGACTGGCAGAAGATTATCGATGATTTGCTGAAGAAGCAGAAATAGGGGGTCACACGGATATGTCTGTATGAGCAAGCTGTGCTAACGCAACGCGGCTAACGCCGCTATGGGGTAAGATTTTTGTCTAAGTTTTTATACTAGTGAGGGCGTTAGCCCGAACAGCGTTAGCGAATCGTCCGTGTGAAGAAATTAGAATGGTCACACGGATATGCTTGTATGAGTAAGCTGTGCTAACGCAACGCGGCTAACGCCGCTATGGGGTAAGATTTTTGTCTAA
>CALCEK010000170.1 GCA_937900125.1 uncultured Treponema sp.
CTGTAGTGTAGGTTTTAATATGAACAAAGATTTTGAAACGCTTGACAAAGTAGTTGGTAAAATTCCTGATTTTCCAAAACCAGGAGTTCTTTTTTATGACATAACGGGTGTTTTGCGCCATCCAGATGCGTTTAAATATTCTATCGACCGAATGGTTGAACTTTACGCCGACAAAAAAATTGATGCTGTTGCGGGAATTGAGTCGCGCGGATTTATTTTTGCCTCTCCTTTTGCCGAGCGAATGGGAATCCCTTTGATTTTGATACGAAAAAAAGGAAAGTTGCCAGGAAAAACATATTCTTGCAAATATGACCTTGAATATGCCACCGCCGAAGTTGAAGTGCATTGCGCAGACATTACCGCAGGACAAAATATTTTGCTTGTTGACGATTTAATTGCAACGGGCGGCACTTTAAACGCGGCAAGAAATCTTGTAGAGCAGGGCGGTGGAACTGTAACAGATGCCTTTGGCGTTATAGGACTCCCATTTTTAAACTACGAAAAAGCTCTTAATCCTATAAAAGTTACAACGCTTATAAATTATCTTTCAGAGGCAAAATAAATGCCTCCCGCCCTTTTTGAGAAAAAACGTTTTTGTTTGCAAAAGGGCGGGGGAGCTCACTTTGCATTTCCACCACTGCGAGTTTTGCACCCAGAGGACAACACGCAACTTGGTAAAAGCTCAATTACTTGCTCTTCCAAATGCTTGTTTGCAAAGATTTTTCAATGTCATCTTCCATAGAATCGGGCAAAAGCGCAAAAAAGTCTATGCCCGTGCGCTCCTCTAACTCGTCAATTGTTACCTCGTAGTCGTAAATTGTCCCCTCGCATTTTTTGTTTGGAAGAATAAAGGCGATTCCCACTGCCGCATAATTTCCATTTTCCGTAGGAAGTAACGTGAGGAGTGCTTTGTAAAAATATTCGGGAACTTTAACATCGTTTTCTCCAATTCCGTTGTATTCCGAAGCGGGTTTTTCTAAAACGGGTCCCGTTACAACTGTTACTGCTCCAAAAAAATCAGCCCAAGAACGCACTTGTTCTTCTAGCGTTTTCCAAAGTCCGCGATTTAATGAAGGAGCTTGAGGCGTCATATTGCTCATCAAAAAACTTTCGCTTGCACTTTGAACGCTCCATTCCATATCGGCGGCAGGGGCAAGGTGTCCGCGATCGTAGCCACTTTTTTTGTAATCTGCGGGGCTTGCCGATTGCGTTGTAATTAGTGCGTCAGCGCGAAAATCGTTTGTGCGTCCCGTAACTGTGTTAAGTTCTTCGCGGGTAAGTTCGTAAGAAACCCATTC
>CALCEK010000171.1 GCA_937900125.1 uncultured Treponema sp.
CAGACGTGTGCTCTTCCGATCTAAAATAAAAAACACAAATCAAACGATAAAAAACTCACCATTTTAAAAATAGTAGTTTTTATACTAGCATTATTGCTTTTGTTAGAAATTATTTTGTACACAATTGTGATTCCCTGCCTTGCACCTGCAAAAGTTGAATTTTCTGGCGTAAGAAATTTAAGTGTTCAAGAACTTTCTGACAGTTTAAACGAAATGGGAAGCCCTACTTGGATGCAATTCGACACCGCCCGTGCTGTTTCTGTATTGAGTACAATTTCTTGCATTGAACGAGTTTCTGTAGACAAGCATTTTCCTGATAAAGTTGTAATTCAAATTTCTGAGCGAACTCCTGTAGCAAAGACAATTGTTGTGCTAAATGGGCGTTCTACACCTATTCAAATTGATAAAAATGGTGTATTATTCACTTCGAATGCAACTTCCATCATTACGGACAGTTCTATTCCGCTCATTTCAGGGCTTCCTCTTGAGCGTATTCAAGATGGAACAAGATTGCCTTCTCGGTACAGACCGCTTATGGAGCAAATATCGGAAATAAGCGTTTTACCCCAAAAGTATTTTGTGGCTATTTCTGAAATTCAAATTATACCAAAAGAATATGGCAATTATGAGTTGGTTTTATATCCAACACAGATGAGAGTTAGAGTTCTCACCGACCGTTCTCTTAATGAAGAAGCCCTAGAATATATGATGGTTGTGCTTGATGTTGTGAATTCGATTGAACCAAACGTTGAAGAAATTGATTTAAGGTACGGTTCAGTTTCTTATCGGAAGCATCAATAGCGAGGAATTACAGTGAACGATATTATTGTTGGACTTGATATAGGAACCTCTTACATTAAAGTTGTAATTGGAGAATTAAATCTTGAAAGTCAAGTGAAAATCATAGGGTATGCAAAGCGTCCATCGCGCGGACTTAGAAAAGGTGTTATTGTAAGCATAAATGACGCTATGGATGCCATTAAAGAAACAATCGATGAAGCCGAGCAGATGGCAGGTGTTGAGGTACAAACTGTTTTTACCGCGATTGGCGGTTCTCAAGTTGAAGGGCGCGGTTCATCGGGAAATATCGGTGTTGACCCATCTGGACACAATCGTGCTTTAGAAATTTCAGAAACAGCTCGTTTAAAAGCTATAGAATCAGCGCGAGCTGTAGCTCCTCCTTTGGGGCAAGAACCTATACACGTGATTCCGCAAGAATATAAAGTTGATGAAAATCCTGGTTTTCGCGACCCAATTGGAATTTTGGGCGTTCGACTTGAAGCCTCCGTTTATATAGTTACAGCTTCAAAATCCGCACGGGCAAATATTGAAAATTGTATTCATCGTTCTGGATACGAATTGGGCGGGATTATGCTAAAAACGCTTGCGGCTGCATTAGCAACGCTCCATTCGGAAGAACGAGAATTAGGTTCTATTGTGATTGATTTGGGCTCTGATTCCACAGATGTAATTATAATAAATAAAGATGCCCCTGTTTTTATAACATCTATTCCTGTGGGAGGAAATTTCGTAACAAATGATATTGCCCAAGTAAAAGGTATTTCTTATGCCGATGCAGAAATTGTAAAACAAAGATATGGTTGTTGTTGGATAGAAGGAAATGAGCAGGATGAAGAAGTTATTATTCAGCATCCTGGCGGGCAACCTCCCGAACAAACAACCCGCTATGAATTGTGCGAAATAATTCAGCCGAGAATGGATGAAATTTTTTCTATGGTAAAAAAAGAAGTTGTACATCATTCTGGATTAACAAAACTAAACGGAAATATAGTGCTCACTGGCGGTGGGGCTAGAATGCCTGGTGTTGAACATTTGGCGCAAAGTGTTTGGCGAACTACCGCAATAAGAATCGGGGAAGCCCCAAATATGGGAAACCTTGATGGTGATGAATCAGAATTAAATACTTATCAACAAGCAGATTTTGCGACTGCGGTGGGACTCGTTCGTCATTTTTCAGAAAAATTAGGGGGAGATGTAAAACATCATTCATCAAAAAAGTCAGAAAGCAAAGGTAACGATGGACACGTGATGGATGGAGTTAAAAGTTTTTTAAAAAAGTTTTTCTAAAAAACATTTTTTTGCGCTTAAGGCTTTGCAATTATTAAAAGAAAAGTATAGAATAAAGTGGGTTTTGGGGAGGAAGATATGATTGAATTATCTGTAGTAAATGACGACAGTTCGGTTTTGCGAGCGCCATGCCAGACTGTTATAAAAATAGTTGGTTGCGGGGGCGGTGGCTCTAGTGCGGTAAATAGAATGATTGCTGCGGGGGTGAGCGATGTAGAATTTATCGTTATGAATACAGATACGCAAGCTCTTAACAAATCTACTGCGCAAAAACGTCTTGCCATTGGGCAACAATTAACTGGCGGTTTGGGAGCTGGCGGAAATCCTGCGGTCGGCGAAAATTCCGCAAAAGAGGATTCTGATGCCATTAGCGATGTAATAAAAGGTGCCAATATGGTAATTATTACCGCTGGAATGGGCGGTGGAACTGGAACTGGTTCTGCACCTGTTGTCGCTGGAATTGCTCGCGAACAAGGCGCGTTGACTATTGCGGTTGTTACAACTCCGTTTGGATTTGAAGGTCCTGTCAGAATGCGTTATGCGCAGGAAGGCTTAAAAAAACTCCGTGAAAACGTTGATTCTTTGATTGTGATTCCGAATGAACAAATTATGAAAATTGTTGACAAAAAAATTTCATTTAGACAAGCATTTAGACTTGCGGATGATGTTTTGTGTCAAGGAGTTCAGGGAATCTCAGAAATAATAACAAAGCCTGGCGAAATTAACATAGATTTTGCTGACGTAAAAACAGTTATGAAAGACCAGGGAGAAGCGATTCTTGGAGTGGGAATTGCTGGTGGTGAAAATCGCGCAGTTGAAGCGGCACAAAAGGCAATTAGTAATCCAATGCTCGAAAATCGCCATATTGATGGAGCAAAAAATATCCTTGTCAACATTACAAGTGCCGAAGACCTCTCTATGGTAGAAATAGAAGAAATCGTAAAAAATATTAGTGCGTCTGCAAATCAAGAACATAGCTTGTTCTGGGGACAAGTCCTCGACCCAAATATGGGCGACAAAATTTCAGTTACAGTTATTGCAACTGGTTTTGAAAGCACTGACGCAGAGGCTCTTGCTGCTGAACAACGCGAACGCGAAGAAAATAGCAATGTTTTTTCTTACGGAAAATTTGAACGGCTTGTGAATGGGCAAAATTCTTATGCGCAAAAACAAAAGGCAGAAGAAGAAGTCCTTTCTCAAGGAACAATTAATCTTTCTAGCGAGCCTTCTAGTAGCGAAAAAACAAATACAAAACCGAGTATTATTTCTTCAGAAATTCAAGAAGGACCTTCATTAAGCGAAGCCTTAAAACAAGCTGTAAAACAAAATCGTAGTGGCATAGAACCGCCTGCAAATTATACGGCAAATGCTGATGACCTAAAACAACCTGCTGTTTGGCGGAACTTAAAAGGTCTTTCTCGGTCGATAAATTTTACTGATGACTGAATCTTACGTTGAGCTACTTCAAAGTTTTTATTCAGACTTGCTGTTGGTTGAGCGTCATTCAGAATTAACCGCTCAAACCTACAGTTTTAGTTGCGAAATATTTTTAGAATGGCTTAGTGAACAAAAACTCTGTCTTGAAACGCTAGAAACGCAAAATATTATGTACTTCCTAGTTTGGCGGCACACTCAAGGAAGTTCGGAATTAACCATATCAAAAGATTTGTCGGCGTTGCGTTCTTTTGGCTCTTTTTTAAAACGACGAGGCATTTGGCAGGAAAATTTTGTTCTTGAGTTGGATAGGCCAAAATCTTCCCGCAAATTGCCAAAGGTACTTTCTGTTGAACAAGTCGATTCTCTTTTGAGCGTCATTGATACAAAAACACCATTAGGCATTCGCGATAGATGTTTGTATGAACTTATTTATAGTTGTGGGCTAAGAATTAGTGAGGCAAGCTCTCTTTTAGTTTCAAATGTTCATTTGGAAGAACAAATGCTCATTGTTCAAGGAAAGGGCAGCAAGGAAAGAATGATTCCTTTTGGGGACATTGCAAAAGAATGGCTAAAAAAATGGTTGTTTGAAGCTCGACCCAAAATCGTAGGAAACGCGCAAATTGCAGAAGTTTTTGTAAACGCTCGCGCTGCGCCACTTTCGCGAAAAGGAATTTGGAAAAATTTTCAAACATTAGAAGCAAAAAGCGGTGTAAACGCAAAAGTTCATACTTTACGACATTCGTTTGCAACACATTTGCTTGCGGGCGGTGCTGATTTAAGAACTGTTCAAGAATTGTTGGGACATTCTGATTTAGCCACTACACAAATTTATACCCATATCGAAGATTCTCAACTTCAAGATTATCATAAGGAGTTTTTTCCAGGACATAAATCGGAATAATGTGGAAGGGCAAAAATCAATGAACTTTAAAGCGATTATTTTTTTGCCGATAAAAAGATTGGGAATCTCGAACATCGCATTTTCAAAGTTACCTCTAAAAATTGCAATTTTTAGAGGTTTTCTTACCATAAAGTCGGAGGATAAAAATGAAAATAAACTTAAAATGTAAAATAATTACACTTTGCATTGCAACTGCTTTTTTTTCGGTTTCTTGTTCACAATCATATAATTCAATAAAACGAATGCAAAAGTTAGAAGAAGGAGTTTCAAATCCTACAACAAAAGAAGAGTTAGAAGCTGCAATAAAAAAATATGA
>CALCEK010000172.1 GCA_937900125.1 uncultured Treponema sp.
ACTCCCATTCCCTGAGTTTGAAGCTTCGATAGACAAGAAAGACAGCCACCGCAAGTTGAAGCCTGACTTGAAGAACCATTTGATTCCATAATTTCAGAAACAACCCGAATTGTGTAAGGGAATTCATCGCGACTTGGAATCATTGGAGCTAATGACCTGCGAGCAAGATTTCCGTGACCGATTTCGCGTCGTCCTGTAGAAAGTTTTCCAACCTCACCTACAGAATACGGAGGGAAATTGTAATGCAAAATGAAGTTTTCACTGCGGTCGCCTTCAATGTCGTCATACACCTGCTCGTCCATTGCGGTTCCAAGAGTTGTAATTGCGAGCGACTGAGTTTCACCGCGTGTAAACAAAGCACTTCCATGTGGACGAGGCAAAACATTTATCTCACAAGTGATTGGGCGAATATCCTCAGTTCCGCGCCCGTCAATGCGCAAACCTTTTTCGAGTATGCTTGCGCGTAAAAGTCTATATTGAATGTCATCAAAAAGAGAATCAAACAATTTTTTCTGAGTTTCGTCAGAAAGTTGCTCTGAATATTTTTCGGCAATTTGTTTTTTTACAGCCTTTACCGCATCTCCTCTAACCTGCTTTCCTTTTTGAAAACAAGCTTCTTGCATAAGCGGAACGGCTTCGGCTTCAATTGCTTCTGCATTTTCAAGTTTAATGCTAAGGGGGGCAAGTGGCAATTTTTGTTTGCCCGCGACTTTTTGCAATTCTTCCTGCAAAACACACATATCGCTGATAAAGCCCTGCGCTTTTTCTAACGCGCCAAGCATTACTTCTTCACTTGCTTCATTTGCGCCGCCTTCTACCATAGTAAAGCCGTCTTTTGTTCCCGCAACAACAATTTCTAGCTCTGCCTTTTCCATTTGATTGTATGTCGGATTCAAAACATATTCACCATTTAAGTAGGCAACGCGGCACGCTGCAACTGGGCCGTCAAAAGGAATATCAGAAATTGTAACCGCAGCAGAAGAAGCTATAACCGCAAGAATATCGGGCGGATTTACACCATCAATGGATACGCAAGTAGGAACAACTTGTAATTCCCTACCAAATTCTTTATGAAAAAGAGGACGCATTGGGCGGTCAATTAAACGACTCACCAAAATTTCTTTATCTTTTGGGCGACCTTCTCTCTTTACAAAACCGCCAGGGATTTTTCCTGCGGCATAAAATTTTTCATTGTAATCAACAGTAACTGGAACAAAATCCAGTCCTTCCTTTGCCTCGCTTGAAGCACAAACAGTTGCAATTACAACAGTTCCGCCCACTTGAGCATACACACAACCATTTGCCTGTTTTCCAATTTTTCCTGTTTCAAGAATGATTTCATCGTTTCCGATTTTTTTTGTTACTCTGTTTACCATTGTTTCCTTCTAAAATCATTACACGGACAATTCGTTTGAACAGCCGAACTGCCCTTTAGTCACAAAAGAAAAAGGCAACCTCTACCGTTTGGTACAGACTGCCATTTTTTTGTTACTTACGAATTCCAAGTTCTTTGATAAGAGCGCGATACCCTTCAAGGTCGGTACGCTGCATATATTTTAACATTTTGCGGCGAGAACCAACTACTTTCAGCAAACTGCGCGAAGCCGTTGTATCTTTTGGAAAAGCCTTGCAGTGTGCAGTTAATTGTTTAATGCGTTCTGTAAGAAGAGCAATCTGAACTTTTGTGTTTCCGGTGTCAGACGCATTTTGACCGAATTTTGCCACGATTGACGCGGACGTTTCTTTTGTAAGTGCCATTGCCTTACTCCTTATAAAAAAATTATTGCCCTAATGTGTTTTTCCTTTTGAGAATTTGGAATTTGAACTTCTATCGAATTTTCCAAAATTCTACATTCAGATAAAAACTCATTTGACGCGCCCACATAAAATTCCACCGAATCATCTGTAGCCGCATCAGTTTCGGACATTTTTAACAAAACCGAATATGTTCCGTTTTTTGGTATGATTTGAGTTTCTTTTACTTTTGCTTTGCGATTTCCATTTTCCTGAATTTGCCAGTCAAAATCAGAACAATCTAATTCAAAAGGTCGCAAAAGCATTTTTTTTGCTTTTTCAAAGTTTCCGTTTTTTATAGAATCCCGAATCCGCGTGGAACTGATTCTTTTTTCTTCAAACAAAACATCATCAGAAACTTTTAACAAAAAGCCTTTTTCTTTTGCCACTTGCTGAACTTGTGCAATGCCAAATTCGCCTTTGTAACCGCAATGAAAATCTTGACCTTCAGAAAGAAAGCGCAATCCGCACTTGTCTCTTAAAATCTCCAAAAAAACTTCTCCATTTATTTTACTGAATTCGGGAGAAAAGTCAATCACTATTGCAAAAACAATGCCGTGCGTTTTGCAAAGGTCTAATTTTTGCGCAAGGGTTAAAAGTGTACTTTCTGATTTTGTTTTTACCGAAGAGCTAAAAGTTACAATTCCAGGCACAAATGGAGAAGAAAGCACTTGATTCCAAAGCGATAAATGTCCTGCGTGAACTCCGTCAAAACTTCCGACGCTCAATGCCGTTCCGATTTTTTTAAACTGAAGCGGAAAATTATCTTCTTTTATATCGCTCCAACTGTAAACAAAAAATGGAGGATGCGGTGTAGAAGGAACGACAAAACCATAAGAAAAACGATTTTCTTCTTGAAAAATGATTCCACAAAAGGAATCGAGTGGATTTTTTTTCTCCGCAAACACCGCATATTGTTTTTTTACAAAATTTTCTTTAGCGCAAAAATCAGAATCCCATTCAAAAAAAGAACGGCGCAAAGGTTTTCCGTTAAAAAATTGACACTGCGCTTCTTTTTTTAAGACTTTTGTTTCAAATCCGCAAGATTCGGCAAGGCTTTTTGTAAAAAACAAAAAATGCTTTTTTATTTCCGCCGCGCTGATTTCTTTTTTTGCGTTTTGATTTTCGTGATAATTTTTTTCAAAATCGATTGCCCGCTCTATTGTAAACGGCAAAAGTTCGCTTGCGCCAGCCGCCTCGGAAAGTAAAAATGGGCCGACCGAAACTCTACGCAAAGCCGTTAAATGCGCACAAGTTCCGAGCAAAGACGCAAGGTCACGGGCAATGGAGCGAATGTAAGTTCCTTTTGAGCAGGTGATTTCTAAAAGTGCGTAAGAACAATCGCCTTGATTTTCGGCTTCCTTAAAATCTAAAAGTTCATTTTTGTAAACAAAAACTTGTCGCGCTTCTAGCTGAACTGTTTTTCCGCTACGAGCAAGGTCGCTTGCGCGTTTTCCGCCAACGTGAAGCGCACTAAATGCGGGCGGCACTTGTAAAATCGCGCCTGTTTGCCTAGTAAGCGCGTTTTGAACTTCGGCTTTTGAGGGAGCTTTTCCTTTTTTGGTGATTTTTCCACTTGGGTCTAAAGTGTCTGTTTCTTTTCCAAAACACACTACAGCCTGATACGTTTTTGTAAATGCGGTAATGTGCGGAACTAAATGCGTAAGATGCCCCGTAAGCACCACAAGCAAACCGTCCGCAAAAGAATCGAGTGTGCCTGTGTGCCCTACCTTTTTTGTTCCAAGCTAATGTTTTATATCCCACAAAGAAGAAAAACTAGTAACATGGGGCTGTTTTGCATATAAAACAATTCCAGAAGGAAAAGAATTACGTTGCATCGTTTAAAGAAGAATCCTTTTCTAGCGCGTTTAATTTTTGAACCATTTGATAGCCTTCTTTCATGCTAAAGTCCGCAATAAATGTGAGCTTTGGGAATTTATAAATTGTCAATTTTTTTGCTATTGTTGACTGAATAAATCCCGCTGCACTCTGCAAACCTTCCACTCCGCGATTTACAGACATATCGTCCATAAATGAAGAAACATACACTTTTGCATAGGCTAAATCGCGTGCAACTTCAACCCTATTTATTGTAAGGAATTCGTTTACACGCGGGTCTTTAATTTCGTGCCGCAAAATCATGGTGGCAATTTCTTCTTGTAGCTGATTGCAAAGCCGTTCCATTCGGTACTGCCCCATTATTCTTCATTCTCCACTTCTGTGTTAGATTCAGATGAAGCATTTGCACTAGAAAGTTTTTCTTTTTCTGCCTGTTCTTCCGCAAGTGTTTGTCCTAATTTGCGTTTTACTTCGACAAGTTCAAATGCTTCTATTTGGTCGCCAACTTGAATGTCCTGATAGTTTTCAATGCCAACACCACATTCAAATCCAGCTTTTACTTCTTTTACATCATCTTTGAATCGTTTTAAGGAAGCAACTTTTCCTGTAAACTTTACAACGCCATCGCGAATTATATTTACGCTGCTTGACCTTTTGATAATTCCGTCTGTAACAGAACAACCTGCAATAAGCCCGATTTTTGGAACTTTAAAGGTGTTGCGAACTTCAAGAGTGCCTGTAACTTCTTCTTTTGTATCAGGTTGCAACATTCCTTCCATTGCAAGAGTGATTTCTTCAACACACTTGTAAATGATGTTATAATTGCGGATTTCGACTTTTTCTTGCTCGGCTAACAGTTTTGCTTTTCCTGTCGGTCTAACATTAAAGCCGACAATAATTGCGTTGTCATCAGCAGCCGCAAGTGTTACATCGCTTTCGTTGATTGCACCCGCGCTTGAATGGATAACAACAAGTCTAATGTCGCGAGTTGAAAGTTTTTCAAGCGAAGTTTTGAGTGCTTCCGCAGAACCTTGCAAGTCAGCCTTAATAATAACTTTGAGTTCTTTAATTTCGCGCTGTTCAATTGTTGTGTAAAGATTATCGAGCGTAACTTTGCGGAATGCCTTTGCATCTTCAAAGCGTCTTAATTCCTGTCGTTTAGCGGCAAATGCACGTGCATCTTTTTCTGTTTCGGTAACTTGGAATGGGTCTCCTGCATTCGGCATTGACTCGATTCCTAAAACCTCAACGGGCATAGAAGGTCCTGCTTCTTTAATTTTTTGTCCACGGTCGTTAAAGATTGCTCTTACCCTACCCGAATAAATTCCTGCAACAAATGGGTCGCCCGTGCGTAATGTTCCGCGTTCAACAATGACAGTTGCAACAACACCGCGCCCTTGGTCAATTCGACTTTCAATCACTTTTCCTTCGGCACGACAATCAAACTGAGCTTTTAATTCCAAAACTTCAGCTTGAACTAAAATCGCGTCCAAAAGCTCGTCAATTCCTTCATGCTTTAATGCAGAAATATTTACATACTGAGTTTCGCCGCCCCATGCTTCTGGAGTCAAGCCCTGCTCAGAAAGTTGCGTCATAACGCGGTCTGGATTTGCGTCAGGCTTATCGATTTTGTTTACCGCCACAATTATTGGAACATTTGCATCTTTTGCATGATGAATTGCTTCTAAAGTCTGAGGCATAACGCCATCATCAGCGGCAACAACAAGAACAACAATGTCTGTAATTTGCGCACCACGCGCACGCATCATTGTAAAAGCCTCGTGTCCTGGGGTGTCTAAGAATGTTATTAAGCCCTTTGGAGTGCTTACTTGATACGCACCGATTTTTTGCGTAATTCCACCAGCTTCTCCTGCGGCAACATTTGAATTGCGAATTGCGTCAAGCGTTTTTGTTTTTCCGTGGTCAACGTGTCCCATAACCGTAACAATTGGCGGTCTAATTTGGACAGTAGCGTCTTCGCCTTTATCGCTTTCAATAACGGTTTCATCGTAAAGGCTTACCAAATGAACTTGGCAGTTGTATTCGGAGGCAAGAATTGTTGCCGTATCGCTATCAATGCTTTGGTTGATTGTTACCATCATTCCCATTGACATCAATTTTCCGATAATTTCGTTCGCCTTTAGATTCATTTTGCGGGCTAAATCAGAAACGGAAATGCTTTCCATTATATCAATTTTTTCTGGAACGGCACTAGCCTGAGTTGCCTCGCGCTTTTTGTTTTGATAAAGTTCATCTTCGTCAAAAAACTCTTCTTTGTCTTTGCGATAAACTTGCTTTTTTCCCTTAAAAGCTTTTTTTGCAGGAGTGCGATTTGTTGGAAGCGCAGGAGCATCCCCAAATCCGCCTGGTCGCCCGCCGCCAAAACCAGGACGGTTGCCATTTTGGTTAAATCCAGGTCTGTTATTTCCAAAGCCTTGTCGGTTTCCGTTTTGATTAAATCCAGGACGATTGTTTCCAAAACCTTGTCGGTTTCCATTTTGGTTAAATCCAGGACGATTGTTTTGTCCGTTCCGCCCCTGATATTGACCGCGATTTTGATTGTTATAGTTTCCGCGCCCTTGAAAACCGTTCCCATTTCTGTTTTCCCGCTCGCGATTTTGGAATCCCTCTCGTGCTTGCGTTCCAGTAAAAGTACCTTCTCGATTTTCATTTCGATTGTCGCGCCTAGCATAATTTCCGTATTTTCCGCGAGAAGAACCGCTCAAATTTCCTGCGCGAACATTTGGTCTAACAGAATTTAATTCAAATGAGGTATGAGAACGAATAATTCTAGGACTTTGAATTCCAGAGTTTGATTCTGGCTTTTTATTTTCTGTAGATTTTACCTCTTCCGCTGATTTTTCTACAGGATTTGTATGCACTTGAGATGAAGGGGCAACGGGCTTTGTCTGCTCGCGGACAATTGGACTTCCCTCGTTCGCACCTTGATTTTCTGTTACAGCCGTTTGATTTTGTTTTTCCTGTCCTAAATTTGTTTGTCCCGCTGACAAATCTGGTGTTTTTAGCTCGTCCTTTTCTTTTACAGCGGATGATACAGAAGGCTTTTTTGCAACAATGTGAAAATCCTTTTTCGGCTCTTTTGTCGCAAAAGGTTTTCTTTTTACCACAACAACCTTTTTTTTGGGCTGCTCAGTCTGAGTTTCCGCTTTTTTTTCTTTTTTTATCAATACAAATTCGGGCTTTTTTTCTGATTCATCCGCCATAAATTTCTATTCTTACTCCTCTTCAAATACTAATTCAGTACCACATTTAGGACAATGGGTCATGTTAAGAGTAATTTTTTCGCCACATTCAGGGCAGAAATATTCAACTTCTTCTTCAACAGTTCCATCATCCTCTTCTTCGGCAAATTCTACGCTATCATTTATAATATCATTGATTGCCTCAATATTTTCCCGAGAAATGCCTTGTATAGCATAGATACTTTCATTTTCTACCGCTGCTAAGAAATCTTCAATATCTTCAATTCCATTGCTGGCAAGTTTACGCGCAACCTCTTGGTCAACATCAGGAAGCTGGGCGACAGTTGTAACATATTCTGGCTCATCGGAAGTGTTTTCAGAAAACAACTGTTCTGCAGCGCGACGCACATTAGTTTCACTCAAATCCATATCCTGAACAGCGTCTTCACTTTTTACATCGATAGTCCAATCGCATAATTTGTTTGCAAGCCTGGAATTATGTCCAAATTTTCCGATTGCAACAGAAAGCTGACTGTTAGGCACAATCGCCAAAGCCATTTTTGCGTTTGCATCCCGAATAACAACTTGCTTAACTTCCGCTGGAGAAAGTGCGTTTTTTATAAATTCGTGCGGGTCTTCTTCATATTTTAAAACATCGATTTTTTCGCTATTTAGCTCTTTTATTATGTTTTGAATACGAACGCCCTTTAAACCAACACACGCACCGACTGGGTCTACATCGGATTTATTCGAGTAAACCGCAATTTTTGTTCTGTAGCCAGGTTCGCGCACTATTTTATAGATAGAAACCGTATTGTCCGCAATTTCTGGAACTTCAAGTTCCATTATTTTTTCTACAAATTTTGGGTCAGTTCGGCTTAATGTAAGCTGAATTCCGCTTTGAATAGGTTTTATATCTTTTACTAGAGCCTTAATTCTATCGCTTTTTTCAAAAATTTCACCTGGATTTTGGAATTTTTCTGGAAGATAGCCTTCTACGCGACCAGGTTTTCCTAAATCAACATAAATTGCACCTTTTGATTCCCGCTGATAATATCCAATGATAATTTGCCCAACTTTTCCTTTGTACTCACTTAGCAAAGTATCTTTGAAACTTTCATTCAATTTTTGATGAGCAATCATTTTGCCCGTAGAAATTGCTTTTCTAGAAAATTCTTGGGGGTCAATTTTTATATCAATTTCGTCCCCTTCCGCACAATCTGCACTATATTCTCTTGCTTCTTCAAGTTCAATTTCTTGTGAGGGGTCGTAAACTCCATCAACAATTGTTTTCCTTGAATAAACAGAAATGTCAGCCAAATCATCGCTAATTTTTACGATACAATTATCATCATGCCCATACCTTTGTTTGTAGGCAGCTTTAATCATGCTCTCAACCGTCTGCTTGACAGAATCTATTCCGATTCCTTTTGATTCAGAAAGAGCGCGAATTGCGTCTGCAATCTCTGACATAGCAAGTCTCCCTATAAATGTAAAAATTTTGCTTTAGCAATATTTTCATAGGTGATTTCTTGTTGAACACCACCTTCTTTTTCTAAAACAAGTGCTTTGTCCGACGATGAAACAATAACTCCATTCACCCAATCGGAAATTGTTTTGTCCCACACCCGAATATGCTTTCCTACAAAAAATGCAAATTCAGCCGCATTTTTTATATTTCGCTCAATTCCTGGCGAACAAACCGTAATATTTAAATCATCTTCTGATTTGTGCAAAATCGAAATCAAACTCGGAAGAATCGCGTGATGCACTTTTGAACAATCAGAAACCCCTATATCTTGATTTGAATTTTTTGGAGCAATTACAACTGTAACACTCGTCATTCCGTGCTGAGGAACAACCTGTAACTCAACAAGTGTATAGCCTACTTGTTCGACCAAGCTAGCGCAGTCCTTAAAATAAGGAATACTATCTGTAGAAATGTAATCCAAAAGTAAAATAACCTCTTACAAAAAAAAAGAAGCTCTAAAACTGGGCTTCTTTTTTAAATTCTAATAAACATAAGGTATCTTAACAAAAAAAAATAAAGCTGTCAACAAGCAAATTTTTAAATGCTGAATTTTATCTCTTCTATAAAAAAGAAGAATTTGTTACTATAAAATTCGATTTTTACAAAAACTTTGAAATTGCGATATTTTAATTGTGAATCAAAGAATACGAGGAGAAAC
>CALCEK010000173.1 GCA_937900125.1 uncultured Treponema sp.
AATGCTAATTATTTTTATTCTCATCCTTATTTTCAATATCAACTTTTCCATTATCAAAAAGAATAACATGTTTTCCTATAGGTTTACCTTCTAAATAATCTCCCATTTTTCTTCCTTTTTTACCATATACTATACCTTTTCCATCTTTATAATCTTCTTTCCAATCTCCATCAAATATATTACCATTATTATAATTTAATGTTCCTTTTCCTTCTCTTTTATTATTTTTCCAATATCCTTCATATTTATCTCCATTTTTATATTTCATAATTCCTTTTCCTTCTATATTATCATTCTTCCATTCACCTGTATATATTTTACCATCTATAAAATAAAATGTTCCTATTCCTTCTCTTTTATTATTTACAATTCTACCATTATATCTTCCATTCTCATATTCTTTTACTTCATTTGAATTTTCTGATGAATTACCATTAATTAAAGATGGATTTAATCCTTTAACAAATTTTAATTGTTCTATTTCTCTTTCTAAATTATTTTTTTCTTTATTATATTTAGCTTTAATCTCATTTAATTCGCGCTCTAAAAGCAATTTTTCCTTTTCTTTTTTAATTAAATTATTTTTTAATTTATATATATCATCATTATCATTTTTATTATTTTCCTTTATATTTTCATAATTTGGCTTTTCTAATAAGAAAGTTTGTATCATTATTTCATAATCTTCTTCTGAAACTTTTTTTTCTGAAGAAAATGGACCGCCTGGCGCAATTCTGATTATAAAAAAACTGAATGTAACAATTAAAAAAAGTGTAGGAATTAAACTTAACAATCGTTTTATTATAAACTTTCCCATAATGACCTCTAAAAACAAAAAAGGCAGCATTAAGGAAGCACTGTTCCAACGCTACCTTGGCTGCTACCTTTTGGTTTTATGTTTTACTTAGAAACTTTTTTTACACCAATGTATGGGTGAATATCTTGGGTGTTTGTGTACCAACCCTGCCATACATCAAGATTTATAAGATTCTGTGAAACATAATAGTAAAGCGGAATAAATGCCTGGTCTTGTGTGATAAGAATTTCTTCAGCTTCGTGAAGAACATCTTGTCGCTCTTTTCCATCTGGCATTCTTGCTGCCTGTTTTAACAAATCGTCAAAGCGAGGATTGTTATATCGCCCATCGTTGTTTCCAGAATTGCTCAATGCTAATTCAAGGAAGTTTGAAGCATCTTGATAGTCGCCAACCCAGCCCGCACGTGCAATTTCAAAGTTATTGCTTTGTCGTTCAGAAAGATATGTTTTCCATTCCATATTTTGAAGTTCAACAGAAATTCCAAGATTCTCTTTTAATTGCTGCTGAATAAATTCCGCAATTTTTTTGTGACCTTCTGTTGTGTTGTAAAGAATCGTTTTTGACGGAAAGCCTTGTCCGTTTGGATAACCCGCATCCGCTAAAAGTGCGCGAGCCTGTTCTACGTTAAAACTGTTTCCTTTTGCGGGAGTGTAGCCGTCCATCGGTGGAACATAAGCGTCTGCTGGAACTTGACCGCCCGCTGTAACTTTTTCAACAAGAGCTTTGCGGTCAATAGCCATAGCAAGTGCTTTTCTTACGCGAACATCGCTAAAAACGGGGTCGTTAAGATTGTATTCATAATAATAAGAAGAAAGTTGCGGGGCAACATGATAGTCATCGCGAAGTTTGATTTCGTTTAACAATTCAAGTGGAACTGATGTTTGCCAGTCAAGCTCGCCATTTACATATTTGTTGTAGGCGGTGGTGTCATTTTCAATGGGGAGGAATACAACTTTGCTTAAGAAAACATTTGCTTTGTTCCAATATTTGTCATTTGGTACAACGCTGATTCTTTCTTGTGGCTTCCATTCTTCAAGAACAAAAGGTCCATTCCCGACAAAATTGCCTGGTTTTGTCCAATCTGTTCCGAATTTTTCAATTGCATGGAGCGGAAGTGGCGCAAATGAATAATGAGCCATCATATCAACTGCATAAGGAACTGGTCCTACAAGTGTGACTTCTAGGGTTAAATCGTCAACAGCGCGAATCCCAACGGCACTTTTGTCAGCGCGTCCGCCATTATAATCTTCTGCCCCCTTGATGATTGTTGCGGGCATATATGCGTACTCAGCGGCAGTTTCTGGAGCTAAGTAGTAAAGCCAAGAATCAACAAAAGTTTGTGCGGTAATAGGTGTTCCGTCACTCCAAGTTGTTTTTCGCAAGTGATATGTCAAAACCGTGTCATCTGCACTGCGTTCCCAACTTTCTGCAACACCAGGAGTTGCCTTGCTGGTGCGGGGGTCATAAGCAACAAGTCCTTCAAAAAGAGCCTGATAAATTCTGTGTTCAGGCACACCTTGAATTTTTGATGGGTCGAGTGATTGCGGTTCAGAACCATTATTAAGCGTCAAAACCGCCCCAGTAGCTTCATTCTTTTTTGCACAACCAAAAAATGCAAAGACCAAAGAAGCTGCAAATACCGTTTTTAAAACGATTTTTTTCATAAAAAACCTCCATTTTTGCAAATGATTTCCCCCATATTAACATTTTAAGCAACTTTTGTTCAATAACCCCCACTTTTGCCGATTTCCCGCGCGTGTACGAATGACATTTCCCCCTTTGCCGACTTGTGTGCGTGTACAAATAACATTCCGCCCGCTTTTGCCGACATCTGCGCGTGTACGAATGACATTTCGCCACTTTGCCGACTTGTGCGCGTGTACGACTGACATTCCGCCCCTTTGCCGACACCCGCGTGTGTACGAATGACATTCTTGAAGGAATGAACAGCATAATTCAGAACATAAAACGCAGGTCAAGGGGAATTCAGGAACACGGAGTTTTTCAAGACCATGATTTACCTCGTCTTGAGGAAAACTCACTCTTGAAAAATACGACGTCATGCCGTAATATGATTTTATATCCTACCTACACTTTTTGGAGAAGAGCCATAAAATTTAACAAAAAAGAATTTTGGAGGTAAAAAAACATGATTTTATTCCACAAGGCGACGGCAGGCGAAATAGATGAGCTGATGGGCATACGGCTTGAAATGCTCCGAGTTGTAAACAACATGGCAGACTGCGAGATGTTTG
>CALCEK010000174.1 GCA_937900125.1 uncultured Treponema sp.
ATGCATATATTTGGTTGAGTTTTTAGACAGTCTGGGGCGGGGGGGCGGTTCAGTGCGCGACGGGGACTCAATCGACTTCTCCGAGTTTGACCTATTGTGTAAAATTATGTATAATATATTTACAAAAGCGGTGCGAAAGAACGTGTCTCTCAAGCGTGGCTTGCGTGGATTGCGGACGAACAGCGCATAAACTGCTCGCAGGTTTTACAGGACGCGCTTTTGGCGCGGATTTAACTTTCTTGAGCAATGCGACTTCGGTTACTGCAATTCAGACTCATCAAACATGGGTTTTTCCGTTTTTGCACGTTCAAGGATTTCTATTGCTTCCTGCACTTTGTTTGCTTCAAGGAGTTTTTGGATTCTCCGCATAAATGCCCAAAATTCTTTGCTTGTTATGTATTCCATAATTAGATTCTCCTACAAACCGACTTTTTGCTTTGTTCAACGCAACAATGCCACACATTACCAAAAATGATAACTTATATCAATCAGTTTCAGAACAGGTTTAATATAGACGACCAGACATAAAATCCTTATATTTAAAAACAAAGGGGGCGTTATGTCTGTTTTAGTTTCGGAGGATAATGAAGAAATGGTCGCGACTTGTGACTGCGGTTGCAAGGAGGGCGTTCACCTAAAACTGATGCGTTGGAGCGACGAGCCACCAGAACTAGCAATTGCCCTTGTGACCGACCGCTTTTATGCGGGGCAGGAAACGTTCTGGACTCGCTTTTTGGAAAAGATAAAGCGAATCCTATGCGTCATAAAAAACAAGGAATACCAATACTGCGAGATACTGATAGAAGAAAAAGACTTTCAGAAATTCAAGGATTTTGTGAACAAATTATAACCGTGCATTACAGAAAGTTTGAAAATGCGTAGCCAAGTTCGATAGCGACAAGAAAAACTCAAAAATTACCAATAGCAACCATTTTCTACGCTGGTAAAATTTTGTGGAGTTTCTTCTTTACTTGGTTTTATCCAGCTATTGTTTATAAATTTTTTGAATTTTGTCTGCTCATGAATCCAGCGATTCCCATAGATTCCAAACAACATTTGTGTCCACCCTGCTAAGTGAACTGCTATTTTTCCCATACGTTTTATATGTGCTGCAAGAGGGAGTCCATATGCTCCGCAACCTATCAATGCAATATCAAAATCAAGCTCAGAAATTTGCTTTTCCATATAGGAAAGCGCATCAAACCATGTAGTAAAACCAGAAGGGCTATTTGCAATAGACTGTACGGCTTTTACAGTAAGCAATTCGCTAAATTCTGGCAACACAGAAGTATCTTCAAAAAGAAATTGCCTCTTTTTGTACTGAGTTTTTATGGATTCGGTAAAAGGGTGTACAACTAAAACTTTTTTTCCTTCTAATGATTTTGTCCAAGGATTCTTCCAAAGGTACGGAGCATAATATCCTTCTAAATTTACGCGCACTGCATTTTTTAATTCTCCTTGCAAATAGGATTCTGCCTTTATATAACTTCCCAATACATCAATTTGGGGAATATCATTCATATATAATTCTGCAAGTTTTTTTGCAGAAGATTGTTCCATTGGAAAAAAGCCAGTATTTGGGAGATATTTTTTTACATCTGTCCAGTAGATTTTGCGTATGCAGTTCACCATATCTTTATAGGCTACAAAAGTTTTATTGTTTTGTGAGAAATAAAGAAGATTTTCAAGTTCATAAGTACCAAATTTTGCAATCATATACCCACTTTTATATATATGATTTTCTATTTGTTCCCTTATAAAGTCATTCGCTTCTTGATTATAAAATTGGACATATTCATCTGAAAAAGGAGATGCATTTAAAAATTTGCGATTTATAACCTTTAGAAATGAAAGAGGATATCTAAGCCCCTGTCTAAAAAACTCCATTTTCTAAGTTTATATAGTATTTTTTTATGTGTCAATGGAGTTTTTCTTTCCTATAAGTGTCTTATTTATGAAAAATCTGCGCTTTATTGAATAATTTTGCAAAAATGTTTAACATACAAAATAGACTTATTCAAAAAATTAGTTTTAGAACTAAGTACATTTTGTACTTTTTTCCGTTTATGAGATAAAAATATGGTTGATGTTTCTATTATAATTGTTAACTATAATACAAGGGAACTTTTACAAAATTGCCTTTCTTCTGTTTTTGCGCAAACAAAAGACATTTCATTTGAAGTGATTGTTTCTGATAATGATTCAAAAGATGATTCTGAAAAAATGGTAAATGATTTTTTCCCTCAAGTAATATTTTTAAAGAACACTACAAATTTAGGATTTGGAAAAGCAAATAATGTAGCTAGAAAGATTGCTTGTGGTAAATATGTGTTTTTCTTGAATAGTGATACAATTCTTTTAAATAATGCAATAAAAAGTTTTTATGATTTTTGGGAAGAAAATGCAAAGTTTGTTTCTCTTGGGGCATTGGGTGCATGGCTTCAAGATAAAGATGGAAATATTATACATTCATGGGAGTATTATCCGAATATACATAATATTACAAGACGATTTATAGTTGCCTTTTTAAGTCTGTTTTATGATTGGAAAAAAAATATTCTAAATAAAAACAAAAAAACAAATCCTACGACTTGTGTTCCAGGCTATATTACAGGTGCTGCACTTTTTATGCTTAATAATCAAGATGCAAACTTTGATGAACGATTTTTTATGTATTCTGAAGAAGCCGATATGGAATATAATTCCATTTATAAAAAGGGTAAAGTGAATTTTTTATTATCTGAACCAAGAATAATCCATTTATGTGGAGCATCAAGTGGCAACAAAAAAGAAGTCGCTTGGTATGATTTTACAAAATGGTCAAACATTCAGATGAATATTTCATATATTTTATATTTAAAAAAGAATTTCCCAAAACATTTTCTTGAAATTTCGTTTATAAAATTTTTTTGCATACTGCTTTTTTTGCATCCTAAAAATTATAAAATAGCTCACAAATTTATTTTTAATGTGCTAAAAGCATAGGAGTATATTATGAAAAATGTTTTGTATGTTTCTCCATATTCGCCCATATCTTCTGTGCAAGGTGCAGGAGGGCAGGCTTGCAATTACTACGTAAAAAAACTTTCTAAAATGAGTGATATTTCTCTTTTGGTTTTGTGTGCCAGTCATGATAGAGATAAAGAATTTGTTGAATTGAAATCCGAAGGATTAGATGGAATCATTTTTCAAATTCCAAAAAAAAATATTTTTAGCCGAATAATAAGTAAATTCTACATCAATTATAGTGGATATTTGGATTTTCGATATGTAAAATCCATGATTAAAAATGCAATGCGCATAAAAACCGAATTTTCGTTCACGCCTGATTTTGTTATATTTGACTGGGAAGAAACAGCCTATCTTCTACCTGATTTAAAAAAAATATTTCCAAACAGTAAGTTTTCTGTAGTAGAGCAAGACGTTGTTTCTCAACTTAGATTTAGATATTATAAAAATGAGAAAAATTTATTTGGTAGGCTATACAAATTTTTATTGTACAAAAATATTTTGCGGCTAGAGAAAAAAATGTTTGGAAATATTGACATGGTTCAAGTATTTACAAAAAAGGACGCAGATTTAGTAAAAAATGTTTCTTCAAGTGTAAATATTTTTGTTATGTCACCATATTATCATAATTTCAATATTTTTCCTCTTGTTAAAAACCGAAAAAATGACATTTTATTTTATGGTTATCTTGCAAGAGCGGAAAACCAAGAGGCTGCCTTTTGGTTGATTGAAAAAATTTTGCCAAATCTTCCTAAAGAATGTAGATGTGTTATTTTAGGTGGAAACCCGCCAGAATCATTGATAAAAATGCAGAATGAAAGGGTAGTCATAACAGGTTTCCAAAGTGAAGAACAGTTAGTTGAATGGTTTAAAAATTCATTATGTATGGTTGTTCCTTTAAAGCATGGTGCTGGTATAAAAATAAAGGTTTTAGAAGCAATGTCTTCAGGACTCCCTGTTCTTACGAATGAAATCGGAATAGAGGGAATCCCTGCAAAAAATGGAGTTGATTATATACATTGTGAAAGTGAAAACGATTTTGTTCAAGGAATAAAAACTCTTTTGCAAAATAAAGATTATGCTTATAATATTGGCAATTCTTCAAGAGAGTTATTGCAACGAGAATTTAATTATGAAGATTCTTCTTATTTATGTTGGAGCGTCTAATAAATGGTTCATAAATCATTGAAGGTAAATGTTATTTTAAATGTAATAAAAACGATTATGTCTATGATTTTTCCACTTATTACATTTCCGTACGCATCTAGAATTTTGTTACCAGAGGGAATAGGCAAAGTTAATTTTGCAAATTCCATTATATCATATTTTTCCATAATTTCCGCACTTGGTATTAATATTTATGCTTTACGTGAAAGTGCAAAACTCCGAGATGATAAAATAGCTTTAAGTCAGTTTGTAAAAGAAGTTTTTATCATAAATTTGCTATCAACTTTTGTTGCTTATGTATTGCTTTTTACTTCTTTGTTTTTAGTTCCAAAGTTTTTTGAGTATAGAAAACTTATAATTGTCTATAGTGCCAATATGTTATTCATAACGCTTGGAATTGATTGGCTCTATGGCGCAATGGAAGATTATTTTTATACAACAGTTCGCTCTATTGCTTTTCAAGTTTTAAGTTTAATTTTGCTTTTTCTTTTTGTACATTCAAAAGATGATTATGTAAAGTATGCAGCGATAAATGTTGTTTCAACTACAGGAGCAGGAATTTTAAATTTCATTCACAGCAGAAAATATATTTCTCTAAGGGGAACAAGAAAACTACATTTAAAAAAGCATATTTCTCATATATTTATTTTATTTTCTTATACTTTGGCAGCTAGTGTTTTTACTATTTTGGATACATCTATGCTTGGTTTTATGTCTGATTCTGAACAGGTAGGTTTTTATTCTGGTGCATCTAAAATAATTAGGATGATTCGGGATTTATTCCCAGCGATATTTTCTGTTTTAACGGCTAGATTTTCATATTATGTTTCACAAAATAATCAAGAAAAAATAAATGATATTTCTAAAAAAACATTAAATTTTATTTTTTGCTTTTCAATTCCAATTGTAATAGGTTTAATAATTCTTATGAATCCTATTGTACTGCTTCTTTGTGGAAAAAATTATGAAGCAGCTATACCTGTTGCGCAAATAATGGCTCCACTTGTGGTTTTTAGTGCTTGTAGCGGTTTTTTAGGCGGTGTCGTTTTATTTTCGCAAGGAAAGGATAAGCTTTATTTGTTGTGTACAATTATTGCAGCTATTAGTGATATTTTACTAAATATCTTATTTATTCCATCTTTTGGAGCTTTTGGTGCTGCACTTGCAACTGTAATTACAGAGGGCATTATTTTTGTAATTTATGATTGTTTTTTGTCTTCATTCATAAAGCAACTATGTATAATAAAAAATTTATTAGAATATATCTTGTCAAGTTTTGTAATGGGGATAGTGGTCTTCATTGCACAAAATCTTTTTCATAATATAATTGTAAAATTAATTGTTCCTACTATATGTGGTATTATTGTATATGGTTCTTGTTTACTGATTTTTAAAAATGATTTTATTTTGGAGATTCTTATTTTTATTAAAAATAAATTTATAACCAAATTTAAAACTACGGAGCAGAAATAAATGTCAAAATTAGCATTATGTTGGTTTACAAGATTTGAAAATGTTCTTTTAAAAAAAGACGTAGGACTTTTTCCCATATATTTAAAAAAATATTTTGAAGAAGTTTTTATTTTGTACTT
>CALCEK010000175.1 GCA_937900125.1 uncultured Treponema sp.
GGTTCTTACAGTCGAGTGGTTCTTTTGCCGCTGATGGTTGTCGCAGGCGACCACGCAACAAACGATATGGCGGGCGATGAAGAGGACACTTGGAAAACTCAATTTTTGAATGCGGGTTATTCCGTGGAGTGTGTTCTTGAAGGTCAGGGAAGAAATCCAGCGGTTCAAGCGGTGTACGTTCGGCACATAAATGAAGCTCTTGTTTCTGCGAAAAAATGAGGGGAGCTAAATTTGCATTACAGGTAATTTTTTCTGCAACGTTGCTTGTTTTGTTTTTTTCCTGCCGCCGTCAAAGCGTTGCAGAAAATCCCGTTGCTAACAAACAGGAAAGCGGCGATACGATTTTATATCAGCCGCTTTTTGCAGATGGATTTACCGCTTACAAAACGCAAAACGGGGATACAATTTTAAAAACATCTGACGGCTCATTTTTTGTAAAAGAAGATTTTAAAAAATCAGCTTACATTGCAAGTTCTCCCGCTTTAGCATTTTGGAATGCAGCGGGAGCATTGGACAGCGTAAGCTTTTCTTCTTCGCGCCCAGAATCTTGGGAAAACCAAAAAATTGCATCTGCAATCCGCGAGAAAAAAATTCTCTACTGCGGAAAATATTCCGCTCCAGATTACGAACTTTTGGCAAGTGAAAATTGTACGCTCGCAATCGAATCGCTTATGATAACCCACGCGCCAGAGGTAAAAGAAAAACTTGAAGCTTTAGGAATTCCAGTTTTTGTTGACCGCTCAACTTTAGAAAAAAATCCGCTAGGTCGCCTTGAGTGGATTGTAGCTCACGGAATTTTATCGGGACATTTTAAAGAAGCCCTTGCGGTTTTTAATTCTCAGCTTGAACTTATTTCTTCAATTCAAAAATCAGAATCAAAAAATCAAAATGAAAAAAAATCGGTTGCCTTCTTTTTTGTAAACGCGGAAGGGCAAGCAGTTGTGCGGAGCGATGACGGCTATTTTTCAAATATGATTTCTCTTGCGGGCGGACTTCCTGTTCAGCTTGGAAAATCGGAAGATGTTTCGCTAAATCTTTCTATAGAAGAACTTTACGCGCTTTCTAAAGATGCGGATTTTATTGTTTACAATGCAACGGTTACTTCGCCCCTAAAAACAAAATCTGAACTTTTAGAAAAAAGTCCGCTCTTTAAAGATTTTGTCGCTGTAAAAAATGATTCGGTTTGGACGACAACAAAAGCACTTCATCAGTCGCCAGAAAAAACTGGAGAAATCATTTTGGAAATTTCACAAATGCTTTCCGAAAATCAAAAAAGCGATTTTATCTTTTTGGAGAAAAGCAAATGAAAAGCACATTCGGGGACAGGGTAGGGCAAAGAACAATAATTGTATTTGTTTTCCTTGTTCTTCTTTGTGCATTTTTATTTTTCGCTGAAATTTTTTCTGGCTCGGTAAAAGTTTCTGTGCGCGATTTATTTGAAATTTTATTTTTAAAAAATGAAAACTCCGTAAAGAAAAATATTTTCTTTTTAATTCGCCTACCGCGAACACTTATGGCATTTTTGTTAGGTGGCGCACTTTCTGTTTCAGGGTTTTTGCTCCAGACTTACTTTCAAAATCCAATCGCAGGTCCATTCGTTTTAGGAATTTCCTCTGGCTCTAGGTTTTGCGTTTCGCTTTGCCTTTTGCTTTTTTTTAAAATGGGATTAGCAATTTCTTCTGTTTCGCTTGTGCTTGCTTCTTTTGTCGGTGCAATTTTGGTAAGTTTTATAATGCTTTTGTTTTCAAAAAAAATTTCAGGCAGCGCGTCTCTTTTGGTTGCGGGTCTTATGTCTAGCTACATTTTTTCTGGACTTTCCGAAGGCGTTTCGGCTTTTGCGGACGACAGCCACATTGCAACAATGCACCGTTGGGCAAGCGGAAGTTTTTCTGGAATGAAAATGGAAGATTTTTATTTTTCGTTTCCGCTGATTCTTTTTTCGCTGATTTTTACTTTTTTGCTTTCAAAACGATTCAGTGCGTATCGCTTGGGAGAATCTTATGCGCGAACTCTTGGAGTGCCAATTAAAATTTTTAGAACAGAAGTTCTTTTGCTTTCTAGCATTCTTTCATCTTGTGTAACGGCTTTTGCAGGTCCAATTTCTTTTGTTGGAGTTGCCGTTCCATTTCTTACAAAAAGGGCGTTCGCCTCAACCTACCCAAAAATTTTAATCCCTGGAACATTCTTGGGCGGAAGCGCATTTTGTCTTTTTTGCGACATAATCTCAAGAACAATTTTTGCTCCAACCGAATTGCCGCTAGGGGTGGTAACATCACTTTGCGGTTCGCCCATTGTACTTTTTATGTTGGTAGAAAAAAGGAATGGCAAATGAAAAATGAAATTCTACTTGAAGCAAAAAATCTTTCTATTGGATATGGAAAAAAAATTGTTTGTCCAAATATAAATTTTTCTCTTAAAAAAGGAGAAGTGATTTCTATAATTGGGAAAAACGGAGCGGGAAAAAGTACGCTTTTAAAAACGATTTTAAAAGAAATTCCGCATTTGGACGGAGAAATTTTTGTCAATTCTAAGAATCTTAATTCGTTACAAAATAATGAATTAGCGCAAAATGTTTCTGCGCTTTTAACTTTTCATCCTCGCGCAGAACAAATGACTTGTTTTGACGTGGTCGCTCTTTCGCGCTATCCGCACACAAATCATTTTGGAAAAATCCGCGAACACGACAAAAATAAAATTTTAGAATCCCTTGCTCTTGTTGACGCTTTAGATTTTGCAGACAAAGCATTTTCAACTTTGAGCGATGGACAAAAGCAGCGCGTTTTAATTGCGCGGTCTATTTGCCAAGATGCGCCCGTGCTTTTGTTAGATGAGCCGTTTTCTTTTTTGGATTTAAAATATTCTCTTGAACTTTTGGAACTTTTAAAATCGCTCGCGTTACAAAAAAAAATTGGAATCTTGATGGCGGTACATGATATTGCTTTTGCCTTAAAAGTTTCAGATTCATTTTTGTGTTTTGAAGATTCAAAATGTGTTTTAAAAAGCGCAAAAACTTTGAACAAAGCGGGAACTGTTGAAAAAATTTTTTCTATGGAACAAGGCAGTTTTGATTCGGTTTTTTTAACAGCGGAATTAAAAGCCACTTTAGGAAAACCAAAAGTTTTTGTTTTGTCTTGTGGAGAAAATGGAAGCGCAATATATCGGGAACTTCAAAGAAAAAATATTCCTTTTGCAACAGGAATTCTTTCTGAAGGAAACATTGATTTTCATCTTGCAAAACGATTCGCAAGTTTTGTAGTAAGCGTTCCTCCGTTTTGCGCAATCGATGAAGAAATAATTGTAAAGGCAAAAAAAATCATTGACGAATGTGAAATTGTCTTGGACGCAGGAGGCGACAAAAAAAATTCCGCATTTGAAAAATTGCGCTTATACGCTGGAGAAAAATTATGCAAGCAAATTTAATGATTCAAGGAACAATGTCTGGCGTTGGAAAAAGTCTTTTGACCGCTGGACTTTGCAGACTTTTTGCAAATGACGGATTTTCAGTTTCACCATTTAAATCTCAAAATATGGCGTTAAATTCTTTTGTCACAAAAGACGGAAATGAAATGGGACGCGCACAAGCTATGCAGGCGGAAGCTTCTTTTAAAGAGCCATCGGTTTTGATGAATCCAATTTTGCTAAAGCCCACAAACGATTCTCAAAGTCAAGTTATTGTAAACGGAAAAGCCCTTTGCACTTTAAAAGCCAAAGAATATTTTTCTTGGAGAAAAAATCTTGTTCCGCTGATTTTGGATTCGTATAAAAAACTGTCTGAAAAAAATGAGCTAATTTTTATTGAAGGCGCGGGAAGTCCTGCGGAAATTAATTTGCGCGAAAACGATATTGTGAACATGGGAGTTTCGCGTTTAACAAATGCGCCCGTCGTTTTGGTGGGAGACATTGACCGCGGCGGAGTTTTTGCGCAACTTTACGGAACTGTTAATTTGCTTTTGCCTAGCGAGCGAAAAAGCGTTAAAGGTTTTATCATAAATAAATTTCGTGGCGACAAAACGCTTTTAGAAAGCGGACTTTCTGAATTGGAGCGGCTGACTGGGATTCCCGTTTTGGGCGTTGTTCCCTACATTCATGCGGAATTTGACGATGAGGATTCTTTAGCTCCACGGCTTTTAGAAAATGCGAACAAACATTTTTTTCCCGCAACAAAAAAACTTGACATCGTAATTATTCGCTTGCCGCACATTTCAAACTTTACGGATTTTGCTCTTCTTTTTGAGCTTGATTTTGTTCGGGTGCGCTACGTTTTTTCTGTTTTTGATTTGGGGTCGCCCGATGCGGTTATTTTGCCTGGAACAAAAAATACGATTTCTGATTTGCGTGAATTAAAGAAGAGCGGACTTTTTGAATCTATTTTGGATTTGGAAAAACGCGGAACTTTTATTTTTGGAATCTGCGGGGGATTTCAGATTTTGGGTGAAAGTGTTTGTGACGAAAACGGAGTTGAAGGCGGCGGTTTTGAAAAAGGACTTGGGCTTTTGCCGATTGACACGGTGTTTGCGGTGGAAAAGACGTTGCGTGAAGTTCATGCTGTAATTGGAAAAACTGAATTCGATGGATACGAAATTCATCACGGAAACACAAAAATTAAAAATCCAGAATCCAAAAAAAATATAAAAGAGTTTTGCACAATTTTGCTCGACTCTGGAAAAACGGAAGCTGACGGTTGCATGACAAAAAATGTGGCGGGAACGTACATTCACGGCATTTTTGAAAACGGAAAAGTTACGGAAAACTTTTTGAATTTTCTTTGCGCGCGAAAAGGTCTTGATGAAAAATTTTCTGTTCGCGATTGGTGCGAAATTAAAAATGAACGTTACGATTTTCTTTCTAGGGTTTTGCGCGAAAATCTTGACATTCCAAAACTTTATTCCATAATGGGAATCGCGGAGAAAATTTAATGGAAGAAAAAAACGGAATTATAAAATGCGCTCCATCGGAAATTGAAACAGAAAGTTTTAGAATCATACAAGATGAACTTTTTGAAAAAAGAATTCCGCTCGATGAAAAAACAAAGCAAATTGTTCTCCGCGTGATTCACGCAACTGCGGATTTTGATTTTGCCGAAAATATTTTGTTTTCCGAAAATGTTGTAGAAGCGTTTAGGTGCGCACTTTTAAAACACCCTGCAATTGTTACCGACACAAATATGGCACTTGCGGGAGTGAATCAAAGTGCTTTAAAAAAACTGTCGCTTTGTGCGCATTGCTTTATGTCGGATTCGGACGTTGCGCTTGAGGCGAAAAATCGAAACACGACTAGAGCTTTTGTTAGTGTAGAAAAAGCGTTTAAACTTTTTGCTTCTCCCGTGATTGTTTGCGGAAACGCACCGACCGCTTTACTTTCGCTTTGTTCTTTGCTAGACAACGGATTTTTGCCAAGTGCTGTAATTGCTTGTCCAGTCGGTTTTGTAAATGTCATAGAGGCAAAAGAAAAAGTTACCGAAAAACTTTTAGCTAAACAAATTCCTTTTGTTGTAACTCGCGGGCGCAAAGGTGGAAGCACGGTTGCCGCTGCAATTTGCAATGCGTTTTTATATTTGTGCGGAGGGCGCGATGCCGATTGAAAAAAAATCTCCGCTCAATTTTGTACTTGTTAAGCAAAGCAAAGAAAAACGCTTGGGATACACAACGGGAACTTGTGCGGCAGCTGCGGCGGGTGCTGCAAGTAAAATGCTTTTTTGCGGACAAGAAATTTTTTTTGTGAAATTTACTTCTCCAAGCGGTTACGTCGTTTTTTTGGAAATTGAACGGATTGTTCGCTCTACAGACGGACGTGCGGTAAAATGCGCGGTGCAAAAAGATGGCGGTTCTGACCCTGACGCAACAACTGGGCTTTACATTTATGCCTTAGTTGAAAAAACAGATTTTCCCAAAATAGAAATTTGCGGCGGCGAAGGAGTAGGGCGGGTAACGCTCAAAGGTCTTGACCAAGATGTTGGAATGCCCGCAATAAATTCAGTTCCCAGAAAAATGATAACGCAGGCGATTCAAAAAGAGCTTCCAAAATGTTACACGGGCGGAGTGCGGGTAACAATCAGTGTTCCTGGCGGCGAAGAAATTGCAAAGAAAACTTTTAATCCAAAACTTGGCATTGTTGGCGGACTTTCAATTTTGGGAACAAGCGGAATTGTTTTTCCAATGAGTTCGGAGGCAATTTTGCAAACAATAAAAATCTCGCTAAACGTGCATTGGAATTTAAAAGAAAAAATTATTGCCTTAGTTCCTGGAAATTACGGGCGCGATTTTTTGTTTAGCACTTTTAAAATCGACATTGAAAAAAGTGTTGAATGTTCAAATTTTATTTTTGACGCTGTGCAAATGATTGTAAAACAAGGATTTACAAAAGTCCTTTTTGCTTCCCATGCGGGAAAAGCTGTTAAGGTCGCCTATGGAATGAAAAACACACATTCAAAATTTGGGGACAACCGAATGGATTCGATTTTTTCATTTGCAAAACACCATGTCGCTCCGAATGAGCAAAACGATTTTTTTGCAAAATTAAAATCTTGCATTTCAACCGATGATGCCGCCGACTTGCTTTTGCAAAGCGGAATTGCAAATGTGGTGTGGGACGAAATTGCAAATGCTATTCGTGCGCAACTTGAAAATTGGGCGGAGCAAAAAGTTGAGTTTGCCGTAATTTTGTTTACTCAAAAATGTGGCGTTCTTTCTAAAACTCAAAATGCAGATTCTTTTGCAAAGCTTTTTCAAAATCAGGGGGAAAAATAAAATGGTTTATTTTGTGGGGGCGGGACCTGGAGATGCCGAGTTGATAACTGTAAAAGGACAAAAGCTCATTCAAAATGCTGATGTGATAATTTATGCGGGGTCTCTTGTAAACGAGGAGCTTCTTCTTCAAAAGAAAAAAAATTGCGCGGTCTACAACAGTGCCTTTATGACTCTTGAAGAAGTGATTGACACAATTCAAAAAGCGGAAGAGAATTTTTCAGAATGTTGCATTGTGCGCCTTCACACGGGTGACCCAAGTTTGTACGGCGCAATCCGAGAACAAATGGACGAGCTTGAAAAATTAAAAATTAAATTCGAAGTCGTCCCTGGGGTGAGTTCGTTTTCCGCAGCGGCCGCCGCTTTAAATGTTGAATACACACTTCCCGCTGTTTCGCAAACTTTGATTATAACTCGTGCCTCTGGAAAAACAAAAGTGCCAGAATCGGAATCTATAAAATCTTTGGCCGCGCATAATTGTTCGCTAGTGCTTTTTTTGAGTGCGTCACTTTGCCAAAAAGTTCAGGACGAATTACTTTTGAGCGGCATTTCGCCAAAGACGCCCGCTTCTATTGTTTACAAAGCAAGTTGGCGTGAGCAGAAAATTTTTTCTTGCACGGTAGAAACGCTTTCTAAAACTGCGCAAGAAAACGGCATTTGTAAAACGGCTCTTATTTTGGTGGGAGATTTTTTGCAACATTCGGATTATGAAAAATCAAAACTTTACGATTCTGATTTTTCAACGGAATTTAGGAAGGCTTAAAAAATGACGCTTTGCATTTTTACGTTTACAAGAGCGGGTGAAAAACTTGGAGAAAAAATTTCTTCGCTTTTTGTAGAGTCAAAATGTTTTAGAGTAAAAAACGGAGAATTAACTCAGCGTGTAAAAGAAGCATTTTTTAAATTTGACTTTTTGCTTTTTGTCGGAAGCGCGGGAATTGCGGTGAGGGGAATTTCTCCATTTGTAAAAGACAAAACTTCTGACCCAGGTGTGATTGTTTTAGATGAAAAAGGAAAATATATTATTCCAATTTTGAGCGGGCATTTAGGAGGGGCAAATGAATTTGCTCTAAGCCTTGCGCAACTTTTGGGTGGACAAGCAATTTTAACAACCGCAAGCGATGTAAATTCAATTTTTGCAGTTGACGTTTTTGCAAAAAAAAATTCACTCCACATTTCTTCAATGCAAAAGGCAAAGAATTTTTCTGCGCTTCTTTTAGAAAAAAAATCTGCTGAAGTTTTTATCCCAAATGCTTTTGCGTCAGAAATTTTTTTTGCAGAAAAAATTCCTTCGTATATTTCAATTTCTGATTGCAAAGATTTCAATGAAAATTCTGCGCAAGTGATAATTTCTCCGCAAATAAAAAAAGACTTTGAGCCATTTTTGCAACTAATTCCAAAGTGCCTAATTCTAGGTATAGGAAGTAAATACGGTGTAAAAAAAGAAGATTTTTCATTTGCACTAAAAACTTTTTTGCAAAGCCAAGCAATCCCATTAGAAGCAATTCGTATAATTTCTAGCATCAGTTTAAAATCCGAAGAAGAGGCAATCGTTGACTTTTGCAAAGAAAACAAAATTCAATTTAAAACATTTTCAAAAGAAGAACTCCAAAATGTTTCGGGCGAATTTTTGGAATCAGATTTTGTAAAAAAAATAACAGGCGTGGGAAACGTGTGCGCTCGCTCCGTGATGGCTGCGGGAGCAAAGCGACTTTTGCTCGACAAAACAGTTGTGCATCACGTAACTTTTGCGCTCGGAATTTTAGAATCCAAACTTTACATTTAGGAAAAAATTATGGAAGAAAATATTTTGATTGTTGCGGGTACTGGCCCTGGTAAAAAAAATCAAATGACCCTTGAGGTTTTAAATGCGCTAGAAAAAGCCGATGTGATTGTGGGCTACACTCGCTATGTTGATTTGCTCCGTGCTGATTTTCCGCAAAAAATTTTTGTTACCACTCCAATGCACAAGGAAGCGGAGCGGTGCAGGCTTGCGCTAGAAAATGCTGCTTCTGGAAAAAAAACAGTTTTTGTTTGTGGCGGCGACCCGGGCGTTTATTCGATGGCAGGTCTGCTTTTGGAATTGCAAAAAAATTTCCCAACGGTAAAAATTAAAATCTTACCAGGTGTTACGGCTTGCACTTCGGGAGCGGCACTTTTGGGTGCTCCGCTGATTCACGATTTTGCCGTTATCAGTTTGAGCGACGCGCTAACTCCTTGGGAAAAAATTGAAGAGCGGTTGCGTTTTGCCTCCCGTGCCGATTTTTGCATTGTGCTTTACAATCCGCAAAGTCACAGAAGAAGCGATTATCTTTTGCGGGCGACAAAAATTCTTTTGGAAACGCTTCCGCAAAATCGTCCGTGCGGAATTGCAGAATCGATTGGACGCGATGGCGAAAAAATAAAAGTTTGCACATTAAGCGAATTGCAAACGGCAGAATGTTCAATGGCGGCAACCGTTTTTATCGGAAACTCGCAAACGCGAATCGTTTCTGGAAAATTGGTAACACCGCGCGGTTACAGCGAAGAATTTTTGCGGGAGGAAAAATTGTGATTCAAAAAGTTGCGGTGTTTGCGGGAACGAGCGAAGGAAAAAATCTTGTGAGTTTTTTGTGCGAAAATAAAATTCCCTGCCTTGTAAGTTCGGCGACCGAGTACGGAGAAAAAATCATTTTGGATTCTCTTTTTGATTCTGATTCTTTGATTTTTTCGCACACAGGTTGTCTTAACAAAGACGAGATAATTTCTTTCCTTGTAAAGAATAATGCAATTTGTGTTTTGGATGCCACCCACCCATTTGCGCTTGAAATTTCTAAAAATGTGCAGTCGGCGTGTTCACAAACAGGCATTCCATATTTCCGCTTTACAAGAGAAAACTCCAAAGAGATTCAAAATCCGAATGACAATATTTTCTATTTTAAAGATTTTGAATCTGCCGCAAATGAATTGGCAAAACAAGAAGGAAATATTTTTGTTTCAACAGGAAGCAAAAATTTAAAAGAGCTTTGCGCAAAAATAAAAAATCCCACGCGGCTTTTTGTAAGAGTTTTGCCAATTGCCCAAAGCCTTGAAGTTTGCAACGAATGTAAAATTCCGCCATCACACATAATTGCGTGCCAAGGTCCATTTTCTGTTCAAGCAAATATGCTTATGCTAAAAGAAACCTCATCTCAAATTTTGCTCACAAAACAAAGTGGCACTCAGGGAGGCTTTAGTGAAAAACTTATTGCGGCAAAAAATCTTGGAATAAAAACTGTTCATTCAGAATACGGAATGACGGAGTTGTTG
>CALCEK010000176.1 GCA_937900125.1 uncultured Treponema sp.
ATTTTACCATTTTATTTGAACGCTGTAAATTCCTGAGTTTTTAGACAATCTCCCCAGTGTTTTGTCAAGTGATGCAAATCTCCCCCTTGACTTTTGCGCTGAATAGACAAAAGTTTCTAAAACTTTTATAATCGGACAAAATGGCAAATGAAACAAATAGGGGAGTGCAAGAAAATCCGCTTGGAACTGCCCCGCTTGGAAAATTACTTTTTTCGCTTGCGTTTCCGTCAATTGTGGCGAATGTTGTAAACGCACTTTACAATGTTGTAGACCAAATTTTTATAGGGCAGGGCGTGGGCTATCTTGGTAATGCGGCAACTTCTGTGGCTTTTCCGCTTACAACAATTTGTATGGCAATTGGCTTGATGGTCGGCTTAGGTTGCGCGTCGGGTTTTAATCTTGAACTAGGACGCGGAAATCCCAAAACGGCACAAAAACTTGCGGGAACAAGTGCGTCAACAGTTTTGCTTGCAGGTTGTGTTATTTGCATTTTGGTGCGCATTTTCCTTGAACCGCTTTTGACAGCCTTTGGTGCTACAGAGCAAATTCTCCCTTATGCAAAAGAATATGCGGGCATAACAAGTTTTGGTATTCCATTTTTACTTTTTTCTACAGGAATAAATCCGCTTGTTCGCGCAGACCGCAGTCCAAAATATTCAATGTTTGCAATTGTTACGGGAGCTGTTTTAAATACAATTTTAGACCCGATTTTTATTTTTGTGTTTGACTGGAAAATCGCGGGAGCGGCTTGGGCAACGGTTATAAGTCAAGTTATTTCTGCCCTAATTTTGATTTTGTACTTTCCGCGTTTTAAGTCAGTTTGTTTTGAAGCTTCGGATTTTATTCCGCGCTTTGAACACATTGCAACAATTTGTCGTTTGGGATTTAATTCGTTTGTGTTTCAGTTTTCAAATCTCCTTGTACAAATTACTCTGAACAACACACTAAGGCTTTACGGCGCAAGTTCGCCTTACGGAAGCGACATTCCTATTGCCGCCGCTGGAATTGTAATGAAAATAAACGTCATTTTTATCGCTCTAATAATCGGGCTGATAAACGGGGCGCAACCAATTTGCAGTTTTAATTACGGAGCGCAAAAGTACAGCCGTGTGCGCAAAACAGTTTCCCTTTTTATGCGGACAAGCGCAATCATTTCAATCGTTTTGTGGCTGATTTTTGAACTTTTCCCTAGACAATTGACTTCTATTTTTGGAAGCGGGGACGAATTGTATTTTGATTTTGCCGCGCGATTTATGCGAATCTACCTATTTTTTACCTTTTTAAACGGAATGCGCATTTGTTGCGCAACATTTTTTCCGTCAATCGGGAACGCTGCAAAGGGCGCGATAATTTCTTTTTCGTACCAAATTGTGCTGATTATTCCGTTAATGCTGATTCTTCCTCGATTTTTTGGCTTAAATGGCGTTTTGTTTTCTACACCGACCGCCGATTTTATTACATTCGTGCTTTCAATGATTCTTTTAATCGACGAGCTAAGAAAAATGCCCAAAACAGATTGTCCACAGAAAAAATAGATGTGGCTGCGGGCGTGAAAATGCGGATTTTGTTTGCTGCAAAAATGTGGCTTTTTTAAATTTTGTGCGGTGTTTGCCTTACCGCCCGCTGCCCAATCCAATTTAAAAACAAAAAAGCCCAATCTGCAATAGACTAGGCTTTTTACGGTCCCTACGGGAGTTGAACCCATCTTTAAAGATTGAGAATCTTTCGTCCTAGCCGATAGACGAAGGGAGCATAAAAAAGATATTAAGACTAAAAAACTGACCTTTGGGTCAGTTTTTTAATTTCCCCAAGGAGGATTCGAACCCCCACAATCAGAACCAGAATCTGAGGTGCTACCATTACACAATCGGGGAATAACCGATATTCAAAATGTAACAGATATAATATTTTGTGTCAAGCCTAATTAAAAAAAATACGAAAATAGTTTTAGGTAGTTGTTAATATTTTTTGAAAGAATTACAATAGGAGTATGGACAACAAGGTGGCAGATAACTCAATATTTGATGAGCTTGTAACTGAGATTACATCCGATGAACGAAAACGGATGCTCAAGCGAATGAAACCGCAAACTCTAAAATCTCAAGAGCAAAAAAAGTCTGACACGCCAAACGTTCAGGCTGAAGACGAATTATCGTATAAGTTTCGTCAGCAGTCGTTTTTTAAACAAATTCTTTATTGGATTACGGCAAAAATTACAAATTCTTCCGTGGAAGATGTTTTTAACAAAGCATTGATAAACTCAGAAGCGCGTAGTATCGATAAAGAATATCCAGGACTGGTTGACTTTAAACGAAAAATTCTTTGTACGGATTTTTATGAAAAAATTGTTCAATTAAAACACAGTGCTGATTTTTTTGAACCTTTCCTTCACGAATACGAAGAAAAGCGTGGCGCGTTTTTTGTTTCGCTTGGCGATTTGATTATGCCAGAAATTCGCGAACAAATAGAAACTGGTGCAGACCCGTATCAGTATACGTTTGACAAGGTGATTACAAAAGAAATGCGCACTTCGCTCGTTCACAAAATGGATTCTATTTTGTCAGAAATTCCGCAAGAAAAGCGAAGTGAAATGTTTGTTTGCGTGCGCGGAATTGAATGGCTTTTGCAGCTTTCAAAATTGCCGTTTTCTAAATTATTGGCAAAATTTGCAGTTGCGCATGACAGCGGAATCAAAGAAGGACTTTTTAATCAGGTAAAAGGTGATTGGGGCGATTTTACGCGGATTCTTTGCAATTACACGCCAGTTCCCGATGAAGCCTTAAATGTTCTTTGCAAATTTAAAGAGCAGCAAGACAAAAATGGCTACAAAAGTCTTGATTCCGAAGCTGAATCCGAAGTGAATTTTATTTCGCTTTCTGGAGCGCAACTTGCTGTAATTAGAATGTTTATTCAGACCATTCCATTAAAGCGAATTTCTCGGCTAATTTTTGAAAATTATCAATATACACCCGATTCTTTTGGGGGCGGTGAAGATTGGTATCAGCTGTACAAAGAAAAATGGCGCAGTATGTTTGACAAGCGCTGGGCAAAATGGAATCGCGACTATCAAAAAGAAAAATTGCGCGAAAAATTACAGGCAAATTTTGAAATGAACACTTTTCCGCTTTTTCCTTACAGACCGTGGGAAAAACTGTGGGGCGGGCAACCGTTTAGATACGAGCTTACTCTTGGCTTTTTAAATGCAGTCTTTAAAAAATTCTATCAAAAGTATGCCGATGTTTTAAAAACAACCGCGTTGGAGGGCGATTTTGCGCTAAAGGATAATCAAGTTGAGTTTACCGATATGGTAAATTCGCTTGCAAAAATAAATGAAGACCTTGAAATTCTTGCAAATCAGCTTACGGCAAGCGGCGAATACGGCATTTTGTTTTTGCGACACATGGACGAAGTTCGTACCGAAAAAAATGTTGAGCTAATTTCTGCTGCGATGGACGAAATTGAGCAGGACGTTAGCCAAATTGTCAATTTGTTTGGCAAAACTTGTCGCAATTTAACAAATTTGCTTGAAGGAATGCTTTCTAAACGGATTACAGCGTATTATGGACCGCTTACAAATCTTATGCGCATTCGCGGGCGAGAAAATAAAATCTACCGTGAAAAACTTTATCAGGCTTCTGAAATTGTTGAAAATGTTTACGAAATGCTCCGTGATATTGAACCGCTTGATATGTTTGTGGTAAACGAATGAAAACTCCCGTTAATAACGAAGATGTTTTGGGCGGATTTTTTAAATTCGGCGGAAAACCGATTTTAGATGGTCCGAAATATGAAATTAGTCTTAAATCAGCAGGGAATATGTCATTTCATTGGGGAGTGGAAAATGCTGTTCGCACTTCTTTTTTAACAAAAATTGCTGATAAAAGACAAAATATTGTTTCTGTTGAACTTATTCATTCAAAAATAGTCTGTGTTGCCACTTCAGAAAATCTTTTAAATGGAATAAAAGCGGACGGAATTTTGACGCAAGAAAAAAATCTCATTCCTGTAATTACAGTTGCGGATTGTATGCCGATTTTTTTGTACCACCATAAAAGTGGCACTTTTGGCGTTTTACACTCTGGCTGGAAAGGAACAGGAATTGTTGAAGAAGCCTTAAAATTAGCTGAAAATAAATGGCATCTTGATATAGAAGATTTTTCTGTTGTTTTAGGTCCACATATTCAAGATTGTTGCTATACAGTTGACAGCGAGCGGGCAGAATATTTTACAAAAAACTTTGGTGCAGAAAGTGTACAAAAAACTCAAAATGGCTTTTCTTTATCTTTAACAAACGCAAATTTATACCTTTTAAAAATAGCAGGAATCCCAAAAGAAAATATCATTGTACACAACGAATGTACTGTGTGCGACAAAAGATTTTTTTCGTTTAGGCGCGATGCAGGAAAAGTCGGCATTCCATTTAGCGTTCAAGCCGCTTATGTAAAATGGTAAAGCTAAAAATCAGTGTAAGAGTCTTGTCTAGTATGTAATTCTATTTCCCGTAATCTTCTTTTCCCACTACAAAAACTTTTCAAAAAACGCTATACTGACCTTGCTATGATGGAAAATTCACTGAAATTCATTGACCTTTTTTGCGGCGTAGGCGGAATCAGGCTCGGAATGGAAAACGCTGGATTTGATTGTAGTTTCTCGTGCGACATAAACGAAGACTGTCAGAAAACTTATTTTGAGAATTTTGGGGAGCTGCCCAAAGGCGACATAAAATCAATTGATGAAAAATCCGTTCCCGACCACCAGATTCTTTGCGCGGGGTTTCCGTGCCAGCCATTCAGCATTTCGGGGAGACAAAAAGGCTTCGCGGACACTCGCGGCACGATGTTTTTTGAGATTTGCCGAATCATAAAAGAGAAGAATACTCCAGTCGTAATGCTTGAGAATGTGAAGCACCTTGTTCATCACGACCACGGAAACACTTTAAAAACAATCATCTCAAACCTTGAGGAACTCGGCTACACGGTCAATTCAAAAGTTCTGAACGCAACTGATTTCGGCGTTCCGCAAAACAGGGAGCGAATCCTCATAATCGGAAGCAAAGACGGGAAGAAATTTGATTTTTCAAAGGTCAAAACAGAAAAAAAGACGAGACTCGCGGATTTTCTTGACACTGCAGATGATGAGAACTTTGAATTTTTGCCCAAAGACTCATACACGC
>CALCEK010000177.1 GCA_937900125.1 uncultured Treponema sp.
TTTTTTACGCCAACAGCTTACGGAACTGGGTCATAGCCTCCTTTGTGATAAGGATTGCACCGAAGAATCCGCCTGACGGCAAGATATAGCCCTTTTAGTGGACCATATTTTGTAATGGCTTCCAACGCATATTGCGAACACGTAGGAGTATATCTACAAGTTGCAGGAAAAAGAGGAGAAATACAGACTTGATAAAATCGTATCAAAAAACAAAAGAGACGAACAAAAAACAATTCTACTCTTTGAGTAAGCCAGCTTTTTTGCATAAAGTCTTAAATTGTTCACACCGCGAGTGGAACGAATCATTTCCGGGATACACTAAAAACAGCATATCATAACCGATGTTCAGGTGTGATTTAAATAAACGGTATGTTTCACGGCTATAACGCTTGCTTTTATTTCTAGCAACCGCATTTCCATAACCGCGTGGAAGAGGAAAACCAATTCTATTTATGTTTCGGTCATTTAGCATATAAAAGAGTTTAGCTCCTTCAACGCTAACCCGCTTCCCTGCCTTAAAAAGTTTTTGGATGTCGGCGGAACGTTTTATGTGTTCTTCACGCTTAAAACGCCCCGTTTTTAACAAGTCCGTTTCCATCCGTCAAAAAACTACATCTTTGCAGTTTGATTTCTTCCGTTCTGGTAAGGTTTCTTTTCATCAGAAACTGTTAACTTCCAGCGTCCCTTTGCGCGGCGGCGGGCAAGAACCATTCTTCCACCACGAGTCTTCATACGAGCGCGAAAACCAAATTTTCTATTGCGTTTTACTTTGCTAGGTTGATATGTGCGTAACATACTATATATCTCCTCAAAAAAAATTTATCCCCAAGGTAGTAGGGCGAATAATACCATTATTTTTTGGAGTTGGTCAACATACTTTTCTTTAAATCTCCAAAAATTACCGCTAATTCTGGAGGAAGAGGCTTTTTTGTTTTGGGAATTTCCATTTTTTGTAAAATTTGATTCGATTGCAAAGCATCTTGTTCCATTTTAAGACGATTTTCAAGTTGAGTTTGTACTTTTTCTGGTGAATAGTCGTTTATAATTTTCTCATTTCCTTTCAATTTATATGCGATTGTATGAATTTCTAATTGGGGAAGTTCCCTGTGTAAACCGCCAAGAATAAATTTTCGGTGAAGCCTTAAAAGTGAAATCCAGCCAGAATGGTCAGCTTCTATAAAAAGAATTCCATTTTTTAAATCAACAACACGGCTGTGAGCGGCAAGATTTTTTCCCTCATTCGGATTTGAATTTGATTTTATTCTATAAAGTATTTTTTTCCACGTTCCAACAAGAGAATTTGCATTTTTTACATCAGACAAACGAATATTTGTAAAAGCATCCGTTATAATTTGACTAAATTGCTGAATTTCTTCATCCATTTTGTTCTTCCCAACTGCCATTTTTAATTGTATAAATTCGTGTGCTTTCTTTCATATAATTTTTATATGGTTCACCTGGCAAAAATGTGCAAAAAAGCTGGTCATATTCAGGAAGCAAAGATGTAACGCGCCGCCGTTTTTCGGGGTCAAGCTCTAACAAAACATCGTCCATCAAAAGAACGGGCTTTTTTTGGGTAATTTGCGTATAAAATACGGCCTGTGCAGTTCTAAGGGTTAACGCAACAAGTCGTCTTTGCCCCGTAGATGCGGTTGGAATAAAAACGTTTCCATTTTTTGTAAAAATAATTCTATCGCGGTGAGGTCCGCTCATTGTTGTTCCAAAATGAGATTCAAGTTCGCGCTTGGATTTTAAATGTTCCAAAACATCGTTTATGGAAGGAAATTCTTTATCGACAAAAGTAGAATCTTCAGAAAATTCTTCGCCTTGTTTTTTCCAAGAAGGTTCGTATCGAATTGAAACACCAGAAATTCCCGAAACTTCTTCATATATTTTCCCAAAAATTTGATTAAATTGAAAAACCGCATTTTTTCGCTTTTTTTGAATTTCAAGTCCATTTTGCACAAGTTGAATGTCGTAAGTGTCTAAAAGTTGAAATTTTTGCTCTTTAAAACACAAATTTCGATTTTTTAAAATCCGCCTATACCGCCGTATTACATCGATGTAAAAAATGTCATACATACTTAGACTTTGGTCTATAAAAAAACGCCTTCGCTCTGGAGAGCCAACGGCAAAATCCAAATCATCGTGATTGTAAAGCACACACGGCATTGTGTTAATCAACTCTTTGCGGTCGTGCAACATTTTTCCATCTTTTTCTATGCGCTTATTTTTCTTTTCAACCGCGACAAAAGTTGAATGGGTATTTCCATTTTCTTCGCGAAAAAGAGTTCTTATGCTAAAAGCTTCCTCGCCTTTTTTAACAATTTCACTATCCAAATGAGTTCTAAACGAAGAACCATAAGACGCATAATATAAAGCTTCAAGCAAATTACTCTTTCCCTGTCCATTTTCTCCGCAAAAATAAATTTCACGTGCCAAAAGGTCTATTGTTTCATCTTTGAGATTCCTAAAATGTACAGGAGAAAGAGATAAAAACGGCACGATTCTCTATTCTCTTTGCATAGGCATTACTATATGGAAATAATCTTCCGCAGGTTCAGGGTGCATTGTAACAGCTTTCATTTCGCTCGTAAACTCAAATGTTATGCGTTCTGCTTGAATATAGCGCAATGGTTCTTCTATGTAATGATAATTAAATGCAATTACAAAATTATCTCCAGCGTACTGACACGGAATTTCTTCATCGGCACTTCCCATATCTGATTGTTGAGAAGTTATTTGTAGAACTCCATCACTTATGTTAAAGTAAATTCTGCCAGCCTTTTTGTCTACCATAAGAGCAACTCGTTTTAAGGCAGAAACTAAATCTTCTTTGCCAACTTGGAATGAATATGACTGATTTTGAGGAATAACTCTTTCGTATTTTGGGAATTGTCCTTCTAACAAAACAGAACCAAATCTGTAATTTCCAAATTTGAAGAAAACCATTTTGTCAACAAAAGCCATTGCAATGTTCCCTTCTTCAGGAGCGTGTTTTAAGACTATACTAAGAATTTTTGGATGTACAATCGCTGAATTAAAATCTGAAATTCCTGCAAGCAATTTTTTGGAAACAAACGCAAGTCGTCTTCCATCAGTTGAAACCAAATTAAGATTATCTTCAGATTTTTCAAAGAAAACGCCTGTCATAAAAAATCGCTGTTCATCAGTGCTTACAGAGAAAATTGTTTGCGCAATCATATCTTTTAAATCTTTAGATGGAATCTCAAAATAAGAAGCAGAATCATCTGCATCAAATTCAGGAAATTTATCTTGGGACATACTGCGCATTTGAAATTTGATTTTTTTGCCAACTGGACGAATTATAACGGTAACAGAAGTTTGTTCATCATCAGATTTTGAATCTTGATTAAATTCAATTTCTCCAGAGGGAAGATTATTTAAAATCCCCATAAATTTGTCGCAGTAAACAGTTGTTGCTCCTTCTTCTAAAACTTGAACTGGAATTTGTGTTGAAAAATTTACCTTAAGGTCGGTTGCTTTTATAAAAAGCGTATTTTCTGAGGCAGAAATATAAATGTTAGAAATTATAGTTCCAACATCCTTTTTTGTAATTATTTCTTGAGCAATGGCAATTTCTTTTAACATTACATCGCGGTCGAATGTAAATCTCATTTTTGACTCCTTTTTGTGTGGGAAAAAAACTGGCGTGTATAATTCCTATCGTCAAATTTTTTTCCTAACTTTATATATTTAAAGAAATTGCATTTTTCAATTTCCTCAAATTTATAAATTTTTAAAATTTAGTAATAGTAATAATAAGGATTGTGAATTCTTGGAAAAAACAGTTAAATCCTTATATTACCATAATTTTTAAAGTGCAAAAATTACTTGTTTGAATTCACAAGTTTTCCATTTTTACACAATCCAATAAGAAATTCACCGATTATGCACAGATTTTCGTCAAAATTTTGTACAATCATTTTTTATAATCCTTAATTTCCCGAATTAAAAGTTGAATTGTTGAGTTCAAACTTGAATCAGTTTTTAGCTGTTCTTCAACTTTTTCATAAGAGTGCATAGCGGTTGTGTGGTCTTTTCCAAATTCATACCCAATTTCAGGAAAAGAAAATTCCGTTAATTGCCGAGAAATGTAAATTGCTATGTGCCTTGGTATGACAAATTTTTTGTTTCGCCGTTTGCTTTTTATGTCGCTAAGAGAAATATTGTAATGATTCGCAACAACTTTTTGAATCGTTTCTATGCTAATTGAACCATTTGTCGGCTGGCTAAAGGTATCGCGTAATTCTTTTTGGGCAATTTCTATTGTAAGCGGTTTTTGCAAAAGTTCAGCATAGCCGAGCATTTTTGTAAGACACGCCGATAAATCCCTTACATTTGTTTGGGCATTTTTAGCAATGTAATCTACAACTTCTGGAGAAATTTCTTTTCCCAAAAGGTCAAGTTTTTTTTGCAAAATTGCGCGGCGCGTTTCGTAATTTGGCGGCTGAAGGTCAATTGGCATTCCGCTTGTAAAGCGCGTTTTAAGGCGGTCTTCAATATCCTTAATTTCTGTAATTGGGCGGTCGCAAGTAAAAACCATTTGTGCTTTATTTTGGCTTAAAGCTTCAAAAGTGTGGAAAAGTTCTTCTTGGGTTTGCTTTTTTCCGATTAAAAAGTGAATATCATCAAGGAGCAAAACATCAAGTTTTCTGTATTTAGCCTTAAATTTTTCGGTAGAAGAATCTCTAATTGAGGAGGTGAATTCGTTTGTAAAATTTTCTGCGCTCACGTAGCAGATTTTTACTTGTCCGCCACGCTCTTTATAGATGTAATTTCCGATTGCTTGCATAAGATGGGTTTTTCCTAAGCCTACACCACCATAAATTAGTATAGGATTATAAGCTCTTCCTGGGTTTTTCGCAACGGCAAGAGCTGCATTGTAGGCAAATGCGGAATTTTCTCCAGAAACAAATGTTTCAAATGTAAATTCTTCTTTTAGTTGCGGGTGTTTTGTTTTAGGTTTTTGTTTTATTTCTGAAATTATACTTAAATCGGTGTAATCAGATGAAATGTTTTGTTTTAAAGATGAATTTTCTTCTTTTTTTTCAGGAGAATCGGAAATTTGGGCAGTTTGCGAAGATTTTTTTTCTGATTCAGAAGATTTTGCTTTAGAATCCGCAGAAATAGTTCGATTTTTTACAATATAGTTTATGGCTATATCTTGCCCCAAAAGTTCAGCAATTTTTTCCTGAACAGCGGCAACGTAACCCATGGAAACCATTTGTGTCCACATAAAAACAGAACGTACTGCAACGGTAATTTCTGTTAAAGTGTCTTCCACATATTCCATATTAAACCAAATTTTAAATTCGTCTTCTAAACCTTTTTCTGAATATTCATCATGAATTTGTTTTAAAGCTTCATCCCAAAAAGCCTTATAATTCTGCTTGCCCATAGTTTATCATTATAGCTTGCCTTTACTTTTTTTTTCAATAAGGGTATACTCAAAATTCCTAATTTCTATATGTAGGAAATTCTGCTCATTTCACGATAATTTGTTCTGAGTTTGCTACTTTGAACGGATTTATTCAAAAATCGAGTGTTTCTTGGGGATTTACCATGTCAGATGAAAATCAGTATTCTGCTAGTAGTATTCAGGTTTTAAAAGGACTTGAAGCTGTTAGAAAAAGACCAGGTATGTACATAGGTTCTACAGGACCTAATGGTTTGCATCATTTAGTGTATGAAGTTGTAGACAATAGTATAGATGAAGCAATGGCTGGTTATTGCGACAAAATAATTGTAGCCCTTGAAAAAGATGATATTTGTCGCGTAGAAGATAATGGGCGTGGAATTCCCGTTGATATGCACCCTACGGAACACGTTTCGGCATTGGAATTAGTTTTAACGCGCCTTCATGCTGGCGGAAAGTTTGACAAAAACAATTACAAAGTTTCTGGCGGTTTACATGGTGTTGGCGTAAGTTGCGTAAACGCACTTTCTGTTTGGATGGAAGCATTTGTAAATCGCGAAGGCAAAAGGTACGAGCAAAAATATTCAGAAGGAAAACCCAAGTCAAAAGTAGAGTGCATTGGGGAAACCGATTTGCACGGCACTACAATCCGTTGGAAAGCCGATAAATCAATTTTTACAGAAACAACAACGTATAATTTTGACGTTTTAGCTGGGCGTTTGCGCGAATTAGCTTTTCTTAATCCTGGAATTACCATTGTTTTTAGAGATGAGCGGCTTGAAAATCCAAAAGAGATAATTTATAAGTTTGAAGGCGGAATTAAGCAATTTACAACGTTTCTAAATGAGGGAAAAGAAAATGTTGTTCCAAAAGAGCCAATTTTTATCAGCGGAGAAATAAACGATGTTCAAATTGAATTAGCTATGCAATACAACGATGGCTACAATGAAAACATTTATTCTTACGTGAACGATATTAATACTCGCGAGGGTGGAACTCACCTAGAAGGATTTAAAATTGCTTTAACAGTTGTTTTGAATAAATTTCTTGCAATGGAATCGAGGGAAAAACTTCAAAAACGACTTGTTGACAAAGACCCAAAATCTCCAGAAAAACTTACTGGCGATGATGTTCGTTCTGGATTGACAGCAGTTCTTTCTGTAAAAGTTCCAGAACCTCAGTTTGAAGGTCAGACAAAAACAAAACTTGGCAATAGCGAAGTAAAAGGTTTTGTTGATAATCTCATTAAAGAAAAATTGATTCTTTGGTGTGAACAAAATCCACAATTGGTGGACACCATCTTGGAAAAAGCCGTTGGTGAAGCTGCCGCTCGAATTGCTGCAAGAAAAGCAAAAGATAATGCTAGAAAAAAGACTTTAGGTGATTCTTTTGGGCTTCCTGGAAAATTGAGTGATTGTTCGTCAAAAGACCCTTCAATTTGTGAAGTTTACATTGTGGAAGGTGATTCTGCAGGTGGTTCGGCAAAAAAAGGGCGCGATGCAAAAACTCAGGCAATTCTTCCGCTATGGGGCAAAATGCTCAATGTAGAAAAAAGTCGCATAGAAAAAGTCATAAATAATGACAAGCTAGAGCCTGTTATTGCTTCTCTTGGTACGGGAATAGGTAAAAACTTTGACATAACTAAACTTCGGTATCACAAAATTATAATTATGGCTGATGCTGATGTTGACGGAAGCCACATTCGCACTCTTCTTTTAACATTTTTCTTCCGCTATATGCCTCAGTTGATTGAAGATGGATATGTGTATCTTGCAATGCCTCCGTTATTTAAAATTCAAGTTGGAAAACAAAAGCCCATTTATGTATATTCTGATGCCGAACGCGATGCGGAACTTGAACGTCTTGGCGAAAACAGAGCAAAAGCAAATGTTCAACGTTATAAAGGTTTAGGTGAGATGGACGGAACTCAACTTTGGGAAACAACAATGAATCCCGCTGTCCGAAAAATGATGAAAGTAACAATTCCCGATGCCATAGCCGCTGACCAAATTTTTAGCATTTGTATGGGTGAAGCCGTAGAACCTCGTCGTAAATTCATCGAAGAAAATGCTGTTTATGCGAATTTGGATGTGTAATTTTGCAGAAATACTTTGCAGAATTTAATAAGTTTCTGATAAAAGTTATATCGAGCAAAGTTGAATTTTCCAGATTCTTTGCTTTTGGGTGAATGTTTGTAGTAATTTTTGAGCGGAAATATTTATTGTCAAGCGATTTTTACAGAAACATATATACATTGAACAAATGGAAGGAGTATAAATCGATTTTATGGAAGAAATAACAACACCTGAAGGTGGAACTCTAATTATTCAGCCAATTGAGCAGGAAATTCGCAAGGCATATATTGACTATTCTATGTCGGTTATTGTAAGTCGCGCATTGCCTGATGTTAGAGATGGACTTAAGCCAGTTCATCGTAGAATTCTTTATTCAATGAATGAGCTTGGACTTCATAACAATGTTGCAACTCGTAAATGCGCAACTATTGTAGGTCACGTTTTGGGTCATTATCATCCACACGGAGATGCTTCGGTTTATGATGCGTTAGTTCGTTTAGGGCAAGATTTTTCTGAACGCTATCCGGTTGTTTATCCAGGCGGAAACTTTGGTACAATTGCAGGTGACCCGCCAGCTGCTTATCGTTACACCGAAGCTAAAATGGAAAAGCTCGCCGATGAAATGGTGGCTGACATAAATAAAGATACGGTCGATTTTATTCCGAACTTTGACGAAACCACAAAAGAGCCGACTGTTTTGCCAGGAAAATTTCCATTTTTGCTTGCAAACGGAACAAACGGAATTGCAGTTGGTATGGCAACAAATATGCCTCCGCATAATTTGCGAGAAATTGCCGCTGCTGTTTCTGCCTATATTGATAATCCTGAAATCAGTATTGATGAATTGATGGAACACATAAAAGGTCCTGATTTTCCTACTGGCGGAATTATTTTTGGTAAACAGGGAATCAAAGACGCTTATAAAACAGGTCGCGGAAAAATTCTTGTTCGAGGACGATTTAAAATCGATGTGGACAAAAATGGGCGCGAATCAATTGTTTTTACAGAAGTTCCATATCAAGTGAATACAAAAGTTCTTTGCGAAAAAATTGCAGAACTTGCGCGTGACAAAGTGATTGATGGAATCAGCGGAGTTAATGACGAAACTTCTGACCGAACAGGAATGCGGATTGTAATTGATTTAAAACGTGGTGCAATGACAAAAGTTGTTTTGAATCAGCTTTATACAAAAACTCAATTGCAGTCAACTTTTGGGGTAATAAATCTTGCACTTGTAAAAGGTCGGCCACAAACACTAAATTTAAAACAATTAGTTCAATGTTTTGTAGAACATCGCGATGAAGTTATTACCCGCAGAACTCAATTTGATTTGCGCAAAGCCCGCGAACGTGAGCATATTTTAAAGGCACTTATAATTGCTGTTGATAATATCGATGAAGTAATCAGAATAATTCGTGGAAGTCGGGACGAAGCAGAAGCAAAAGCTGGACTTATGAAGCGTTTTGATTTTGACGATGTTCAAGCACAAGCAATTGTTGATATGCAGTTAAAACGCCTTACTCATTTGCGGATTGACGAACTCCGCAAGGAAATGGAAGAACTTCAGGCTTTAATTGCGCATTTGGAAGATTTGCTTGCCCATCACGAAAAAATTCTCGCTCTTATAAAAAGTGAAACAAATGAAATTGCTGAAAAATATGGCGATGACCGCAAAACAGATATTGTTGCTGGTGAAGTTGAAGAAATCAATGTTGAAGATATGATAAAAGAAGAGGATATGGTTATCCTAATTTCTAAACTTGGTTATATAAAGCGCGTTCCTGTAAGTCAGTATAAAAGTCAGGGTAGGGGAGGAAAAGGAACTATCTCGGCAAAACTGGTTGAGGAAGATTATATAAACCAGATGTTTGTGGCTTCTACACATGATTATCTTATGTTTATTACAAATGAGGGAAAAGCCTATTGGATTAAAGTTCACGAAATTTCTGAGGCAAGCAAAGTTAGTCGTGGCTCTCACATAAAGAGTCTTCTTCAAGTGAGTGCAAATGAGGAAATTACAACGATTGTCAATTTAAAGGAATTTTCAGAAAACACCTATTTGTTTATGGCTACAGCAAATGGAATTGTAAAAAAGACGGCTACAAATGAATTCCGTAATGCAAAGGCAAGAGGGATGCAAGCGGTTCGCCTAGATGATGGAGATACTCTTGTTAGTGCAATTCTTTCTAGCGGAAGCGATGAACTTCTTTTGGTAAGTCGCAGAGGTCAGGCTTTACGAATCAGCGAAGAAGAAGTTCGCCCAATGGGACGTGCTAGTCGCGGTGTTGCTGGAATGAAACTTTCTGAGGGGGATGAGCTTTGTGCTGCAATACACGTTGAATCTGATTCTAAAATTTTAGTTGTTACGGAAAAAGGAATCGGTAAGCGTGTGGAATTTGAGGAATTTGCTTCTCATGGTCGTGGTACGGGTGGACAAAGAGTCTTTGGCAATGTAGATGAAAAAGGCGAATTGATAGGTGCTCTTACCGTAAAAGATGATGACAATGTGATGTGTATTACAAGTCAGGGAACATCGTTAAGGGTTGATGCTTCAAAGATTTCTGTTCAGGGGCGGTCATCTTCTGGAGTAAAAGTTGTTGACATTACAAGTCCTGATTATGTTGTTGCTATCGATAGAATTGCATCTTCGAGTGATGAAAAAGAATAAGGATAACTTTTAATTGCAATATTCTAAATTGTTGTAATATAATGATTTAGGATATTGCATAAATTTTATAAATGCTATTTTTATATAATTCTTTGTAATACAAATGATTATTAGTTTAGAAGTATTCCCAAATATGCTAAGAGCCGTTCGCCTAAATGGTCTTGCCAAGTAAAATTTTTGTAAATGTTACAAAGTAGATGCTTTAATTTGTAACATTTTATAAACCTAATTTGTCATATTGAGCAGCTTTTTAACGAAATATCCGCAGATTCTCTGCGGACAAAGACTGGGTAACTAGGCAACATCTGGCAAAGCCTCTTGCTCAAGAATAGCACATTTTTCGTAACGCCACCAAATTTTTATGGGTTATGAATTATATAACTGATTATAAAAAAGCAAAAATTTCGATACTATTAAAATATATAAAAGGATTTTTTTCGCTCACTTGAGCGGCAAGCGTTGCTAGTCGAAGTGCGCAAAAAATCCTTAGGCTGTTCGTTTCGACTACGTTTAGGAGTTCAAGGCATAGGTATTTTGTCAGAACCAAAATTCCTTAGCTAAAGTTTATTACTTAATGTTTACATTGTAAATGATTATTGCTTTTTACAATATCTTATAAAAATAACAAAAATTACCATATAAAAAGCACCACTTGCCTTGAGTAAAAATAATCTTTATGATTTTCCACAACATCTTTAAATAAGCAAAGCAGAATTAAGAAAAAAAATTAGAAAGCATATATATATAGGAAACCTCTAAAAATTGCAATTTTTAGAGGTAACTCTGAAAAAGCGGAAACTCGCAGGCAATCTCTATAAAGACACTTTGTAGATTTTTTAGAGATGCCCTATATTATTAACTTGAAATTTATACCTTATCCTCATGTTGAGCGTAGCAAAACATCTAGTGTTTGCGTGGCAAACCGAGATTCTTCGCTCTTTTTTGGCTAAGAATGATATGGGAAAAATCATTTTTTCAAGTTAATCGAGTATAGCGAAATCTTGCAACCGATAACAATACAGTTTACAAAGATTTATTTTCGTAAGTTAAATCAACGAGAACTAAATTGTAAATTCTTTCATATAAAGTATTTCACAAAAACTGTTTCACGTGAAACTGTTCTATGAAAAATAGGCTCAATTTTAAGTTTATGTTTTATATCAAAAGGTGTAATTTTAAGCGTAGAAAAAACTCAAGCGAAGTTGTTCCGTCGAAACAATAATCTTTCAAAGATAGATATTTGATATAAATTACGATTTTGTCTTTGTAGAGTTAATTTGCTTACGATAATATTTTAGAGATTTTTTACCAATGAATGACTTAGGCTAGGTATTTAGCAAGATTATTTTTATTGTTTACAGATTAATTGCTATTAATTATAGGTATATTTTGATAGTGTTATATGTGAAAAGACATTTTTTTTCTCTCTCTTGAGCGACAAGCGTTGCTAGTCGAGTGCGCAAATTAGACCATTCATTTCGACTATGGTCAATGGGACGACTTGACTCTGTTCAAGAGAGCGAAGTGCAACATACATTTTTAAACACTTCTAAATTTTCATTGTGGGGGATTAATATTAAAATAAAACGCAGGGTGCTATTAAAATATGGTGCGCTTGCTTCGTTCGTTGACTGTAAATCAAAACGAATAGAATAAAGGTTTTTGCGCCAATTTGTTCTGATAAGCGAAAGAAAATTATTATATATTTTCTGAAACACTGTCAAACGTATTTTGTTTCACGTGAAACTTCAAAAATAATCTCTTACCTCCTCTTAAATTTGATTCGAAAAAATCGTAATAATTTTGTTATTCTAAAAACAGGGTATATTTTGGGGAAGTGTTATAAAATGTATGTTTTGCCTTGATTTGTTATTCTTAGCGGCAACGCCTTGTGTTCAGAATGACACGATGACACACAAAAACAACGGCTTAACATCATCTATTTTTTTAACACATTTCATGGTAAAACTTTTTTATTTCGCATAAAATTAAACTATATCTTGTGAATAAAAACTTTAAAAGAAAAGTGCCAATCATTTTGAGGCATGATTAAAACTATTATTAGCTTGGAGTGTTTTACATGAAACAATTTTAACAATAAAATCAAATTAAAGTTTAATTTTTGTTTATTTTAATCTTTCCATTATTTTATAAAATAAAGTACATATAATTTTAACAGAAGAAATATCCACTTAGATTCTTTGTGTAACTTAGCAATGTCTTTTGCTCAAGAGCTGACACACAAAAAAGCAGATGCTTACTTTCTGTATATATTTTCAAGAATTTGTATAGTTTATTTGTAAGTGAATTATGCAATATTATCCTGTGGAAAACTTTTGGAAAAAGTTTAGTATTATAATTTTAATAAAAAATTTGTATTCTAATTTGTTATAATATAAAGATATACTAAAATTATGTGTGTAAATTATGTCATTTATGTTGCTGTGGATAAAATGTGCAAAACTTTTAAGCTTTATTCAAATTACAATTAAAAAAATCGTCATTATATGAGAAATGAAAAAATTACTCTGAAGAAAAGTTTGATTTTTTCCTTGATAAAAAGAAACTTTAATTTTAGACCAGTTCATTTGTGCAAAAAGTAGTTTCCATAATTTATTTGTGCGGAATAAGTTTCAGCTTGCATCACAAAGATTTTATCTAGTTATTTTATCGCGATTTTGACGAAAAAGTCCATTTGGAGATGGTACAGAAAATATGCGTTTCGACTATCAATGAACGGCTCATCATATATTTAGGTTGCTTTTATAATCTATGAAAAATGATTTTGGTTCTGTTCAAAATACTCTCTTTGCATTTTACCCCTATTCGTACTGTTTAGCGATAGGTGTGTTGCCTACGAAATCTCTTTTGCAAAAATATATAGATTCTTCGGATTTGAATTTCTCAGAATGACACGCAAGTTGGTGTTTCACATGAAACATTGATTAAAGTGGTAACACAAAAAGTTTTGAGGCTCTATTTGGATTCCAAAGCTTTTTTCTTTCAAGAGGAAGATTTTCTAGGGAAGCTGGTTTAAATCCCTGTTGCTCAAACCAATCTGCTGTTTGAGTTGTAAGCAAAAAAACGTTTTTTGCATTTGCGTTTTTTGCTTTTTGTATAAGGAAAGAAATCATTTTTGGTCCTACACCTATATGGGAATATGTTTTTTCCACGGCAACACCAGCAATTTCCATTTGAGAATCAGAATATGGAATAAGAGATGCGCAAGCCCTAACAGCTCCATCTAATTCATAAACAATATAATTTTGTAATTGTTCTAAAAGATTTTGTCTTGTGCGCGGAAGAAGAATTCCAGAATCAACAAAAGGCTTCATAATTTTTAGAACAGTCGGAATATCAGAACGGGTCATACTTCTTATTCCGCCATAATTATTTATGTAAATCATTGTACCTGAACCAAGGTCGCTAAAAATTTCGCAGGGTACAGTTCCATCTAAAGAGCCATTTAAAATGTGTACTCTGTTGACACCATTTTTGCAGGCATCAACTGCAAGAGAAAGAAGTGTCAAAATTCTATCTTTAACTAACAAGCGTTTGTTAGTATTATTGGTTATTTTTACTGAAAGTTCGTTAGTTTTAGAGTTTGCCACTATAAATTTAGAAACTTCTTCTAAATTTAAAGATGGAACTGTACCCTCTGGAGAAGTACCTATTTCTTTTGGGATTGTAAAATTTTCTGCGTTTATGCTTGCATTTGGTAACAGATAAAAAAGTTTGTCAGCCTTAAGATGAACGGCAATTTGCTTTGCTAATTCTTGAGAAGAAATGTTATAGGGTTTTCCAGCCATACTCCAACCAATGCACGGAAAAATCGGGATAAATCCATTATCAAGGACAGTTTGAATGGATTCTATATTAAGCTTATCAATTTCACCTATATCACCATAATCAAACCCGTCAATGACACCTTTTCCACGCGCACGTACCCAGTTACCAATAACAGCCGTTTGTTTTTCGCCAGCAAAAGCCGTCATTATCTGATTTGAAACATCAAAAGCTGCCATTTTTATTAAAGGCATCGCTTGTGAATCAGTTATGCGACAATTATTGTGAATTGTCCAAGTGAAATTTGATGCTGTTAGAATTTCATCAATCCGCTTGCTTGCACCAGGAACAACAATCACCTTTAAACCAGATTCGTGAATTAGGCAAATATCTTTTATGTGACTTAAAAAAAGCGGCGAATCAAGGAGATTATCATCAATATAAATTATGACAAGGGCATTTTTAAACTTTTTCAAATAGCGAATCACATCGCGGATTCTTTCGGCTTTTTCTCGAACGGCAATTTCTTCAGACATCTGTACCCCTATTTTGCTTTGAATACACGCAACCACAGTAGTCTTGGCGATACATATCGTATTCTGCACTCAACTGCAAACTGCGCAAAAATCCATTTTTCTTTTTAAAATCCGATGGTAAAAATTTTGTTTTCTCTGGTATTTCAAGAAGTTTTCCGATGGTATTGATTTTTTCCGAATCTTTATGCGGACTTATTGAAAGCGTTGTTGTAAAATAGTCAAATTGATTTTTTGTTGCATATTCATAGGCGCATTTCATACGAAACTGATAGCATCTTTTGCATCTTTCTCCTTTTTCTGGTTCTGATTGAAGATATGTTTCTTCTCTAACACCAGTTGCCTCAAAAAAATCTTCAGGATTATAAGGAGCTTCAACTAATTGAATTTGTGTTTTTTTTGCTGGAGGAAATTTTTCTAAAAATGCCGAAAGTTCGTTTTTTCGCCGTGAGTATTCTTCTGGTGGAAAAATATTTGGATTATAATAGAAAATAGTTATCTTAAAAAAATCTGAAAGTAATTCAATTACAGCTGATGAACATGGACCGCAACAGGCGTGCAATAACAATGAAGGCTTTTTTGAAAGCGCAGAATTTTCTGCTATGATTTCTTCCATTTGTTTGTAATAGTTTTTTTTTTGCTCCATAAACTTTAGCATATCACTATTACATAAAAAATGCCACTGAAAAAACTTTCCAGTGGCAAACAGGAATGTCGGAACCTATCTAAAAAAGAAAGTCTGGTAACTATTTGTTTAGAAAGAAACGTTCGTTGGACACCCCATATTTAAAGTCTAACATTAATTTTCAAAAATTCAATGTACTAAAAAGACTGTTTTTCTATATTTTTAAGTCTTTTTAGTATAAGTTGATTATTCAACCGCACTATCTTTTGCCTTTGCGGTGATAATCGATTTTCCGTCCGCAGTCAAATCCACACCATTTAATTGAAAATGAAAATTGTTTACAGATAATGTGATTTTTTCTAGCTTGTCAATATTGATTTTTGCAGGTTTTTTGTTTGCAAGAGAAACATCGCTTCCTTGCGGAACAACTGGTGTTCCTGGTGCAGCCCAAGGAGCTGTTAAAAGTTCAACTTTTTCTTTTCCATCTTCGGTGTAATCTGCCACAAGTAACATTCCATGACTTTCAATTCCGCGCATTTTTCGTTTTGCAAGGTTTGCTACAAGAATTATGTGCTGTCCTAATAATTCTTCTGGTTTTAAATACGGAACTAAGCCAGATTGAATTATGCGTTCTTCACCACTTCCGTCATCGAGTGTTTCAACGTAGAGCATTTCTCCTTGCGGATTTCTGTCAACTTTTGTGATTTTTGCAACTCTAAAGTCTATATTTTCATTGTAAAAATCAATTTGATTGGGTACAGTTTTGTCACCATTTGAATCTGAAGTTTTGGGTACAGATTTTTGTGAACTGTCACCTTGTTTTTGTTGAACATCGGATTTTTCATGATTCATCAAAAATTCAAGGTCAATTTCTCCTGCAACACAGGGAACTGTCACCTGCCAATTTTCTAATACTTGCGGATGAATTTCCCCAAAAATTCCCGCTTTATGGCCGTCTACAATAATGGCAGCTTGCCGCCCAGAAATAAAACGCGGGTCATTTGACTCTTGAACATCGTATTTGTGGTCAAGATAATAAAGTAAGGTACTAACTTCGCTTGCTGCGGAATTGAAATTTGCGTTGTTTGCACAAGTTAAAAATCCTAAACTTTGAACAGTGCGTGTACCCGTATTTTCCTCAGAATCATCGATATATGCGATTTTTCCAACTTCAAAAATTTTGTGCGGATAAACAGCATTTCCACTTTGACTTTCTGCTTCAAAAAGGCTTGCAATAATTGATGGGCGTATAAATTGGTAATTTTCGCTCATCGGATTTGAAATTTCAATTACGTTTTTGTCGTCAACATTCATTTTTGTGATGTAACTTGATTTTGAGCCGAGATAATTGAAAATCATTTCTTGATAGCCCATTCCGACCATAAGTTCTTTTACTTTTCGACTATAAGTTGTGATTGGTAATAAACGCCCAACTGTAAAATCATTTGGCTTTTGTGGAGAAAAATAATCCAAATCCATTCCAATCATCACATCTTCAATTATGTCAACCTCGTGCAAAAAATCGTTGCGGTAAGCGGCGGGGTGTACGGTGAACACCACATCTGTACCCTTTTCTGTGATGGTTACAGAATTTCCCATACGCTCAAGAGCTTTTTGTACTTGATTTGTCGTAAGCTCTACGCCAAGTTTTTTATTTATTGCTAAAAGAGAAGCATCTGTTGTTTGCTGAAAATAATATGGTGTTACCACATCTTGACCAAAACCTGTGTCATAGGGATGATGGACTTTTACGGGGAGAATTGTGTATCCTGCATCAAAAAAATCGCAAGCTACAATATTCGCCGCAAGCATCAAATTTTCCATATTATCGCCAGTCAATTCTATTAAAAGGTCTTTGTCACCAACTTCAATTTGACCTAAAGTTGCACTGTTTATGATTGGTGCCATAGAAAGAACTTCGCCAGAATCATCGACTAAAAGGGGATACTTTTTAAAATCTTTCAGAATCCAGCCGTAATCTTTTCCTTTTGGATGATTTGAAACAATTTCGCGCAAAGTCTGATTTTTTGTATCTTGTAGGGGAACAAAACTTTTTTTATCGGGGTCAGCGGCGGTCTGATGCACTGGCCATTTTATTTGTGCATTTCTGTATACGCCCATACTGATACTTTTGCGTTTGCGCCCAAAATTCCAGCAGAGTTTTTCTTGTGTTTGCATAATGTCAATCAACATTGGGTCGTCAATAGCTTTTCCACTTATAACAAAAGCCACCAAATAAGGACGAATATCTTTAAGTTCGGGGTCAACATCAATATATCTGTCCCCCGTAGCCTTTAAATTGTTTTTTGTTGACAAAAATTCTGAATAATCAGAATGTGCTGTACCCTCATATTCGCGAAGACAGCGGGCAAGTCCGCCTGTTGACCATAAATCTGGTCGGTTAGTGTCGTTTAACTCTATTTTTATAACACGTTTATCTTCTGCATCTTGAGGATTCGGTTTTTCATCGAGTTCGGCTTTTGCATGGGTTAGTTTTTTTTCAAAAAATTCATCTATTAAATATTTAATACCCTTTTCAAAAAAGGTATTTTTATCCACATTTTCATCAAAGATATAATCAAAATTATAATTATATTTTTTTTTATTATCAGGATTTATCAATGCTATATTTTTAGTGTCTTTAATGCTTATAATTTCATTCGTTAATGGAAGGAATTTTATATAAATTAATAAATTATTTTGTAATTTATTTTTGTTAAATTGAGATTTTGACTTTTGGTTATTTATTGTATTTGTGGTTTTGCTTATAGAAAAAGGTTTTATATCAACTTGAGTTGAATTGTTACTTATTTTTATAGGGGGAAGACTGAAATTTCGACTTATTTTTCTCATTTTTTTAATTCACTTTGAAAATTAAATTTTTATTTTAATTAAAAATTTATTAATTTTAAAAGATATTTATGTAATTTTAAAAAAAAATAAATTTAAGGGGA
>CALCEK010000178.1 GCA_937900125.1 uncultured Treponema sp.
AGTTCAGACGTGTGCTCTTCCGATCTCTTTGGCATTATCCAGCGTTTTAATTTTTACACGCGCGAAGAATTGGCGGACATTATTTTTCGTTCGGCAAACATTTTAAATGTCAAAGTGCAAGAAGAAGCTTGTCTTTTAATGGCGGATTGTTCGCGGGGAACGCCTCGCGTTGCAAACCGCGTTTTGCGTAGGATGAGAGACTTTGCGCAAATAAATGGGCAAGGAACAATTACAAAAGAAATTGTGCGCGAAGGACTTTCGCGACTTGGAATTGATAGTCTTGGACTTGAAAATTACGATAGGGACATTTTGCTTTCCATAATTGAAAAATTTGGAGGCGGTCCTGTGGGAGCGGAAACTCTCGCTATTTCTATTGGCGAAACAGAAGACACTTTAGAAGATTACTACGAACCCTATCTTATACAATGTGGGCTTTTGCAAAGAACGCCGCGAGGCAGGGTTGCAACCGAAAAAGCATACGCGCATTTAGGATTAAAAGTGCAAAACTCAAGGAGCAATAACGCAAATGAAAACCAGCGATTTTTATTTTGACCTTCCACAAGAATTGATTGCGCAAAAGCCTTCTGGAAAACGTGGCGATGACAGGCTTATGCTTTTAGATCGCAAAACTGGTGCGGTTCAACACCAATTTATGTCTCAGCTTCCCGATTTTATTCAAGAGGGAACGCTTATGGTGTTTAACAATAGCCGCGTTAGAAAAAGTCGCTGTTATGGGAAAAAACAGGATTCTGGGCGCGAACAAGAGTTTATGTTTTTAAAAAAAGTTTCCCCCTCCGCTCAAGATTGGCTTGTAATGGTAAGGGGCGCAAAAAAAGTCAAGCCAAACAATGTTTATGTTTTTTCGGATGATTCATTCGGAATCATTTTAGAAAATCCCGAAAATGACAAAACGGAGTTTCGCACAATCCATTTTGATTTTCCCCTTGATGAATTATGGTTTGAAAAAAACGGACATATTCCGCTTCCGCCATACATAAAGCGAGAAGATGATGACACGGATTCGGAACGCTACCAAACAATTTATGCAAAAGAAACGGGCAGTGCCGCGTGTCCGACTGCGGGGCTTCATTTTACTGAAGAAATGTTAGAAAAATTAAAGTGTAAGGGAATTGAGCAAACTTATGTAACGCTCCACGTGGGGCTTGGAACTTTTCTTCCTGTACGCGCAGAAAATATTGAAGACCACAAAATGCACGAAGAATCCTATAGTATTTCTGAAGAATGTGCAAACAAAGTAAACGCTGCTAAAAAAGAAGGGCGTCCAATTTTGGCGGTGGGAACAACAAGTGTGCGCACTTTAGAAAGCGCAGGGGACGAAAATGGTTTTGTAAAAGCGGAAAGTAAAAGCACTCATATTTTTATGTACCCAGGTTATAAGTTCAAAGTTGTAAATCAAATGTTTACAAATTTTCACACGCCAGAGTCAACGCTTATAATGCTTGTGAGTGCGTTTGCAGGTAGGGAAAATATTTTAAACGCCTACAAGCAAGCGGTTTCTGAGCAGTATAGATTTTTTTCTTATGGCGACTGTATGCTAATTCAGTAAAAATTTACGTGAGCAATTCTAAAGAATAACGGAGCAAGTTTAAAAACTGAAATTCCAAAATTGGCGGAATGTCCATATCTTTAAATTGTTCGCGGTAAAGGGTTTCGCCATCTTTTACAAGATTTTCTATGCTGTGCCTATCTAGCGGGAGTTTTGTACTGATGAGTTTATTTTCTAATTCTTGCGGATGAAAAACAATTATTCCAGCAAAAGCAATGCGGATATTTGTAATAATATATTTTTGAGTGTCAACAAGAAAAGTAAAACTTGCACTGTCGTTTTTTATAGAATGAGCTGAACCTACTCGGCGAAAAACAGCAACTTCCCATTCGTCAAGCGGCACTCGGATTTTTGTAAGCAAGTGTTTTTCAGGGACTCCCGCAAATTTTGAAAAAGGAATCACTTTTGATTCAGTTTGACTTTTTTTCACTTCAAGGCTTGCATTCAAAGCTAAAAGCGGTGCCCAAAGTGTGTGCTTTTGAAGCGGCGCACAAATATTCCCGCCAATTGTTGCAAGATTTCTAACAGGCTCTGTTCCTATGCTTTTAACCGCTTCATACAAAACGGAAGGAATATTTGTTTTTCCAACAGCCAAAACTTGAGAAAGCGTAACCGCCGAACCAAAATCTATAAAACGTTCCCGCTTTTCTATGTGAGAAAGTTCTGGGATTCCGCGAATTGTAATTGATTTTTCGGGGAGTTCAGAAATTGCCGTGCACCCGCCTAAGACTGTTAGGGGATTTACATTTTTCAGCTGATAAAAAACATCCGATTCATTATTTGCAATTAAAACCGTTTGATTATTTTTTTGCATTTGTTCCACTTCCTAGCCGAATGTGCCGCGCTGCAACAGAATAGCCGATTCCGTTTACAAGAGAATCTCGGTCTGTGCAACAAAAGTCCAAAGATTTTACGGCAGAAATTATCTGAGCTTTTTCTGGGCGATGATACTTTCGCAAAATGTTGTAAGCGGTAAGAATTTTTCCCGCATTGCAATAACCGCAAAGATGAATCCCTGCTTGTGAAAAACCATCACTTATGTCTTTGTATTCGGGATAATTTTTTTTAAAGTATTCAAGAGTAACAATCGATTTTTCCCGAATCGTTCCAATGGGAATTATGCAAGAGGGAACAGGTTCTTCATCTAACAAAACCATGCAATTTCCACAATGTCCTTTTTGACACCCACACTTTACGCTGTACAATTCTCTTTTGCGCAAAATGCTCAAAAGGGATTCTGCGGGTTCTGCGTCCAAGAGCATTTTTTCGCCGTTTAAGGTTAAAGGAATTTTCATAAAGGATTTTCTCCATTTTCATTTTGAGATTTTGCCTTTACCATGTCAGAGAGCAAGGTGTACAAACTGTCAGATTTTAGGGGCAAACAATTTACAGTGCAACCTAACGCTTGAGAAACCGCCTGCGTGTATGCCGAAGGAATCACCTGAAAAACCAACTCCCCAATTTGCGAAGGATTTTGGTCGCTATCAAAAAAGTAAATGCGCACATTTTCACATTCAACATTGTCATCTTCAATTAGAGAAGAAAGAACTTTTTGTATGCCGAGTTTTATGGAATTTTCGGCAGCGCGTTTATTTAAAATTTTTCCGCCACTTATAATTATTGTAAGCCTGCGGATTTTTTCTCGGAATGTGCATGGGTCAAGCTCCACTTCAATTACGCAAGAAGCAAAAGATGTGCTGTAAAACGGAGTTCCAGAAAGTTTTTGCGAATCCCAATTTTTTCTTTGTGCATTTGTAATTCCGCGTTTTATAGTGTAGGGCAATTTTGTTCCAGATTTTCTTCTTTTGATTCCCTCGCAACATTTTTTTAAAAGCGCGGTCATCACGCTGATATTTGAGTGAATTGTTTCGGGAAGAGGCGGTTCTTCTTCTGCTGTAAATTGGGAATTGATTTTTACGCCAGAAAGTGGAATCGCTAAAATTTGCGAAGCGAGTTTACACCAAATCTCTTGTACCGAAGCCGAAACTGGCGAACAATGAATTATAAGTTTTTCTTCAGATTCAAGGGTAACTTCCAAAGATTGACTGCTACTTTCAAAAACGGTTGAGCCGTAATAGCAAGAGCCTTCAAATGCGCAAGAAAAACCAATTCCTCGTCTAGGGGATGCAAACGATGTTGACAAAAGTGCTTCTTCTTGCTTTCTATCTTTTTCGTCTAAAATGTACGAAGCGTATTTTCTGTTAAAGTCGCTCAAATTTGTTTCTGCCAATTTTTCAAGCACTTCACTTGTTTTTTCAAGATGAAAATTAAACGGAATGTTTAACGGAATTTTTTTATCTTTTGGCGGAAGATTGATTTTGCGAATTTCTAGCGGAGTTAATGCGCATTTTTTTGTAAGCAAATTGATTTGATTTTCAACTGCAAAAAATCCAGCGGAATCAATTGCGTGCATATCAAGAGAAGTTGCGGGGTGGGGCGAACGAATCGCTTTTGCGTGAACACACATATTTTCGGGATTGTAGCACCCCAAAGAAGCAATTATGAGCCGCTCCATAATTTCGTTTGTAAAAGAATTTGAAGCTCCCGCATCAAACAAAATGTCAACTTGCATAGCCGTAATTTTTCCGTTTTTATCGCAAGAAGTTTTGTGTTTAATTTCTACAGGGAGCATTGCATCCATAAAACATTCTTGCTCTTCGCGGCTGAACACTAACTTTACCGGCTTTTTTGCTTTAAACGAAGCCACCGCAGTTTGGCTGGCAATAATTGAATTATACCAAATGCTAGATGTTCCACGATTATACGAGCGAGTTTTTTTTACAACGATATTTTCCGATTTTATATTTAAAGCTTCTTGCAAAACTTTTCTTAAATTAACTGGCCATTGTGTTGGCGTATAAACAGTCAATGTTTCTCCCGAAAACTGACACAACGCACCATTTGGTTCGCGATAATCTGGTGTTTTTAAAGCATAAGTCCAAACGCCTTCAACAACGTGTTCTGCATTTTCAAACACCGAATCAAGACCTAAAACATTTCCATTTTCGTCCGCTTCAAAACACGCGCCAGATTTTAGCGTTTTTTCTAAAAGCGTGTCAGAAAAAATTTCGTCAAGATTTTCTTTTTCAATGTAAGATTCAAGGGAATTGTCGTCCATATTGATTGATGTTTGCGACAAAAGATTCTGCAAAACATTTTCGTCAGGTCCCACAAGAAGCGCGACTGGCTCTCCTTTGTAAGAAATATTTCCTTCGCTAAAAATTGCAACTTTTCCGAGCGGAGTATCAATCAAATTGCTTCCTGGAACATCACGCGCTGTAACTAAAAAATATCCTGTCGGAAGTTCTGGCGGATTTACAGAAGTAACCATTCCTTTTTCACTTGGACTCCGCACAAGGATTCCGTACAGCATATCTTTTACTGTTATGTCGCTAAAAAATTCTTCCTGAAAAGAAATCCTATTTTTTCGCGCTCTAGGCATGATGCGCCTCGCCAATCTTTTTTACTCGTTCAACAACTTTTAAAACTTGACTTTCGGTCATATCAGGCCAAAGCGGAAGTGTAATCGTTTTTAAAAACTGATTTTGCGCATTCGGAAATTTGTCGGCGGTAAAATCAGGATAAAGATTCTTCCAATAAGAAAAATGAAAAAGCGGAATAAAGTGCATACTTATTCCCACACCCATTTTTTGAAGTTCAAGTGCAAATGTATTTCTGTCACAAGTGAGTTTTTCAAGCTTTAGGCGCATAAGATACAAGTGCCAAGCGTTTCCTTCTGAATCTGGGGGGAGCGTTACAAAATCAACAGAAGAAAATTCTTTGTTATATAAAGCTACGTGTTGTTTGCGCTTAAAATCAAATTCATCGGCACGAGAAAGTTGCACCCTTCCAAGAGATGCTAAAATGTCTGGTAGATTGCATTTGTATCCTGGAGCGACAATGTCATATTCCCAAGAAGCATTTTTAGAAGTATAGCGATCCCACGCTGCGCGACTCATTCCGTGTAAGCGCATTTGACTTACCCGTTGGGCAATAGCTTTGTCGTTTGTGGTTACCATTCCGCCTTCTGCGGTAGTAATTGTTTTGGTTGCGTAAAATGAAAAAACTCCCACATCGCCTAAAGCACCCGCAAAGCCCATTTTTGTTTTGCTCGGAAACGAATGTGCGCAATCTTCTATAACGCGAACACCATATTTTTTTGCAATAGAAAGAATCGCGCTCATATTACAAACATTTCCTGCAATGTGAACGGGAACAATGGCAACTACATTTTTGCCTTTTTCGCTTTGAAGAATTTTTTCGATTGAATCCGGGTCGATTGAATAAGTGTCTTTTTCTATATCTGCAAAATAAACGTCTGCCCCTAAATGCCGTGCGGATGTTGCCGTTGAAACAAAAGTGTAGGGCGTTGTGATAACCGCTTTTCCTTTGCAAACACCGCAGGCTTCCATTGCAAGAATCATTCCACTTGTATTACTGTTCACAGAAAGCGCATACTGAACGCCAATTTTTTCTGCAAACTCTTTTTCAAATGACAAAGCTTCACTTCCTGTTGTAAGCCAACCGCTTCTTAAAACGCGCAAAACCGCTTCTTCTTCTTCTTTTCCGATTGACGCTTTAAAAAACGGAATTGATTCTGTGTCTTCCATCATAATACCACCTTTACGGATGAAGCCATATCGTTTGTTAAACCTTCGGCTTCTTGTTTTGAATAAAATGTATCAAGTGAAGGAACAGCCTTCCTTAAAATGTCTACAAGCATTTTTCTGTTTCTGTATGATTCTGGCGATTTTTTGTCGTAAAAGCAAATTGGGTAAAGAGAATCAAGTAAAGAATCGAGTGAAAATGTTTTTGGCGGAATATTTTTTAATTCCAAGATTTTAGGATATTCTGTGGCTTGCGGTTCTTCTTCTTTTAACCAAAGCGGTTCGTAAAGCCGTTCTCCGTGACGCGCTCCAATAAATTTTATGTCCATATCGCGATACGGCTCAAATCCGCTGAATTTAATAATTTGTTCGGCAAGGTCAAGAATTTTTACGCTTTCGCCCATATCTAAAAGGTAAGAATGTCCGTTAATTCCCACACCGCCAGTTTGCAAAACAAGAGAACAGGCTTCTGGAATAGTCATAAAAAATCTTTCCATTGCGGGGTCTGTTACCGTAACAGGACCGCCGTTTTGAATCTGTTCCATAAAAATCGGAAGAAGCGACCCGCGCGAACCTAAAACGTTTCCAAATCGGACAAACATAAACGACTGATTTTGCTTTGTTTTGTTTGCCGCCTCGTTTACAAGTTTTTCTGAGAGCATTTTGCTAACACCGTAAACGCTTACGGGGTCAACCGCTTTGTCTGTAGAAATAAGCACAAATCGTTCAACACCAAATTCCAAAGATGCGTCAAGGAGATTTTTTGTTCCAAAAACATTATTTTCTATTGCGCTTACAGGATTTTCTTCCATCATAGGAACGTGTTTGTATGCGGCACAGTGAAAAATCACATCCGCCTTAGTGCGAGAAATTATATAGCTAACATATTCTCGGTCTTTCATATCCCCGATTATCGGAACAACGCTTGCTTTCTCTCCTATACCTTCTGTTTGCAAAAGGTGCAACTCCCGATAAATGCTCACAATTGAATTTTCCCCGTGACCAAAAAGATAAAGCCGTTCCGCCCCGCCAGAAAGCAGTTGTCTCGCAAGTTCGGAACCTATTGACCCGCCCGCCCCAGTTATGAGAACTCTTTTTCCTTTTAAATACGAAAGACTTTTTTGCAATGGAATAACAATTGGAGTGCGCCCTAAAATGTCAAGCGGATTTATTTCTCTCGCCTGAACAAGATGCGCTTTTCCGTCTATAACTTGACTAATTGAAGGCAAAATTTTTATGTGAAAAAATCCGTTTTCTTTTAATGCCTGATAAATTTCTTTGATTCTTTTTCCGTTTGCCGAAGGGAGTGCGATAATCGCCTGGTCAATGGCAGTTACTCGCAAAATGGAAGTCATATTATCAATAGGACCTAAAACAGGAATTCCATCAATTTGTGTCCCGATTAAATCGGTCTTATCGTCAAGAAATGCCGCAACTGTACCAAAAATCTTTTTTCGCCGAATGTCTTCTGCAATCATTTGACCGGCAAAACCTGCGCCAATAATATAAAAGCGAGTTTCAATCTTGCTCATATTTCCCCTGCTAAAAAAGAATAGCACAACTAAGCATTTGTTTCAACGGCTTAAAAAAGGGCGATTTTTTGTTGCTATCGCTAAACTCAACTTATAATTTTCCGATTATTAAAAGAAAGAGAATTGAATTTTCTCTTTTTTGGAAAAAGGATGGTTTTCTAAGGGGATTAAAATGGGTAGAAAAAAACTGCTGGGTGCGGCTGTAAGTTTATTTTTTAGTGTTTGTGCAGCTTCTGCAGCCGCAATTTCATTTCAAATTATACAACACGACTCTATTCAAGATGAAATCCGTTCTGCATCCTATGTTGTTGAAAATTCACTGTTTGATTATTTCTTTAACAGGGGCTACATTGCGACAAATTCTCCAACCGCAATAACTTCTTCTAGTGCAGAAGATAAAACGGTAATTTATGCCGCACTTTCTGAAGCCTCCGAAGGATTGTGTGACTATTTTATTTCTGTTGCAGTAGATTTTTCTGAAAATTCAACAAATCCGGCAGCTTTAATTCTTTCTAACATAAAACAGGTCAGCTGGAACGTTTACGATGTAAAAAAAGGTGAATTGCTTGCTTCTGGAAAAAAAGAGCCAAAGCTTACGCAAAGCAACAATAATGAGCGTGGCTTAAAGAATTTTATGTCAAACGTTGCTGTAGAAATAGAATCCTCCATTGCAAAAAAAGGAAATGCGAAAGGGTGGTAAAATGAAAAAAGTAGCTGCGTTTTTATCAGTTTTTACATTGAGTTTCTCATTGTTTGCGGCGACTACTTCCTATATTGACGGTGAAGTTATAGTGGCGGCAGCTGGAGAATTGCCACAAGGACTTTTTATTAAGGCTGTTGGTTATCTTCCTGGCGACAGTGTAAACGTAACAAACCCTGTAACTGGCACATCAATGGAATTGCTGAATATTGGTCAACTTGATGAAGGACAGGGATTTGCAGTTATAATTTCTCAAGAAGCCGCGCAAAAATTAGGAATTTCTTCGGATTCGATTTTGCAAATTAAACTTAGCAAACGCTCTGGTTCTTACGATAAAAGCGTAATTGGAACAGCAACACTTTCTCGCATTGCTTCAAGCACTTCTGCTTTAGTGGAATACGATAGCGTAAGCGAAAATGATGAAATTCCACAAACGCCTAAATCAGAAGCTACTGCGCAAGCAGTGCTTGTCTCTGAAAAAACTGAAACTTTTTCCCCCGCCTCCGCAGTAGACGAAGAGGTCTATACAGATACAGAGGATTTTTCTCCTATTTCCGAACAAATAAGTTCTGTTCCTGATGAAATTTCTGTCCCACAAGGCACAGAAAATCAAATTGAAGAAAATTCGGAAGAAAAAATTGAAAATACCGATTTTCCGCCTTTTGCTTCACAAGATGAACTCTATACAGATGACGAGATTCCGCTTGTGAGAGAAGAAGCAACACCGATTGCGCAAACTAAAGCGGAGGAAGAAAGTCCTCAGACGCAAAACGAAGATTTCCCGCTTCCGATTTCTGCATTGCAAGACGAACTCTATACAGATGACGAGATTCCGATTGTGACAGAAGAGGCAGAGCCGATTGCGCAGGCTAGAGCGGAGGAAGAAAAATCTCAAGCGCAAAAAGTGGATTCTAAAATTCCAGAAGAAGGGGAAAATCCCGCAGAAGTTTTGCCAAATGAAAGTTTTGTCGAGCCAGAATTTTTTGATTCTGAGAAAAAAGATGAAGAACTTGCAAAAACAGAACAATTTTACGCAGACGATGAGCTTCCGCTAGAAACCGAGGTAGAAAATCCTAAGACGCAAACTAAAGCGGAAGAGAAGATTGTTGAAACAGACTTAAAATCTCAAAATGAAGAAGCGATTGCGGATTTTCTTCCTTTAGACGATATTCCAATTTTAGAGGAAAATGCCGAAAGTCCAAAAGAAGAGCCTAGCATTGCTCAAGAAAAAAAGCCGAATCTTGAAGAAGAATATTTAGATAATTTTACAAATCCAGCTTTTGCGAACGATGAAACAATTCCGCTTGAAGTTGTTGTAAAAGACGCAAAAGAAGAAGATGATTCTCCTTTTGAAGATGAAAAAATCGCATGGCTTCCCCCAGAAGAACTCAAAAAGGAAAATGCTTTAGAAAATGATTTACCGCTTCCTAATGTTTTTGACGATGATTCTTGGAAAGAAGAAAATCAAGCTACGGAAGAAAAGTTTGAACGCATTGACAATTCAATTTTGCTCCCCGAAGCCATTATTATGCCAGTTTCTAACGATGATTTTGTCGAAAATGACCTTGAAGGCGAAGAAGTTATTCCGCAAGAACCAGAAGAGGAAAACTCTCTAGAAATTATTATTCCTGTTGACATTTCTGACGCGATTTCTAATGAAGTTGAAGATGACCTTGAAGGCGAATTTGTTTATGACCGCGACCCAGATATGCCCGAAACAGAAGAGCTTACAGCTGACCTTTCCGAGTTAGACCTTCCTTTTATCTCACCATATATTGTTCCAGAAGATGAAGTAGGCGAGACTGTTGACTGGACAGAACCTTCATCTGAGGACACAAGTACAGGTATTTTTGCACCCCATTCCCCCGATTCCGATGAAGAGGGCGAATATGTAATTCCACACGAACCCACCGAAAGTGACGCAGAGCGAGAAATTGTAATTCCTGAAGAGCCACTAGAAAATGACGAGGACGGAGAAATCGTAATTCCTGAAGAACCCGCTGAAAGTGACGCAGAGGAAAATTTTGTAATTCCCGAAGATAAAACGGAGGAAAAAACCCCTGACGAAGATGAAGAGGGCGAATTTGTTTTCCCAGAGGAAAATGTTGAAGCGGAAGAACGTGGATTTGACGAAGACATTGATGGAATCCGAGATGAAGAGGGCGTAATTTTTGTGTTTGACGAAGAATTTGAATCTGATTCTTTTGAAATTCCTGTTGAACCAAGCGAGGAATCAGAAAAAGAGGAAGTTCCTCCGCCTTACACCGAAATAATTTTAGTTCCTACAACAGAAAAAGTTCCTCCTTCAAGCGGAAAAACTAAAACTTCTACAGAAGTAATTCCTGTTCTTCCTTCGCCAGAAAAATCAGCTAAAGCTAAAGAAGAAGAGATTTTCTCTGAAATTCCTGTGGAAGATGTTTCTTCCTATGAAATTCCTGTGGAAATCCCAACGGAAGAGATTCCTTTTGACCAAAAAATCCCTGTAGAAGAAGAAATCCCAGTAGAACCTGTAGAAGAAGAAATCGACATTTTTGAGGGAAAAGAAATTCCTGAAGCATACGTTTGTAAAGAATCTGCGCTAAAAGCAAATTCCTACTATGTTCAGATTATAATTACCAATAAAGCTGGCTGTGACGAAATTGCAGAAAAATATGGACGAAAATACCCAATTATTTTTGTTCCAACATCAAGTGGCGCGTACAAAGTGCTAGTCGGACCTCTTACACGCGATGAATACGGCGTTGTTTTAGAACGATTTAAAGAATTTGGCTACAAAGGCGCATTCCTAAAACGTTCAAAATAACATCTATGTCGAATGTCGAGTTTTTTTTAAGGCAAACACGTGCGAATCTGTCATGTTGAGGCGAAGCCGAAACATCTATAGATTCTTCGGGCTACGCCCTCAGAATGACGAATTTCCGAAACTCGAAATTGAACCATCTATGCCAAAAGAGACTTTTGTGGATTTTTAGAGATGCCCATAATTTTTGTAACAAGCCCATTTTAAATACTTGATAATTTTATTTGTCACCAGTGGTATTTATATGATAAAATAAACTTGAGCGGAAACAGGGAGACCGAACGGTCTATTCACTGCAGTCACTTTAGAAAATAGGCTAAAGGAAATAGCAAGGGGGCTTTTTAATGATAGGCAATCGTTTTACCTATTATGGTTATGAGCGAGACACTTTTTTTGACTGCATAGGTATGATTCGCTCTACAAACCGACGCCATATCCTTTTGCTAAACACTTGGTTTTTGCTTGTAAACCTTTTGTATTTGTTTTTTTCAATAATGAATCTTTTTGGAGTAACGCAAGAAAGAGCGTGGTTTTACATTGTTTACCTATTTCTTTCAATCGTTTTTGACGTAATTTTGGGATTTTTCCCGCGTTTTTCCGAAAAATACAGCATTCCATTTGTGTACATTAGTATGTTTTTAATGCTTTCTTACGGAATTTTTACTTCAATGGCACAACCATATATGCCCGCTACAATGTTTCTTGTGCTTTTGGCAATCAGCACACTTTCTTACATTGACAATATGTGGCGAATGCTTTTTATGGTGATTTTTTCGGCGGGAATGTTTTTAGTTTCATCATTTATGCTAAAAACTTTTTCCATTGCCTATCACGACGCTTACAATGTTTCAATAGTTGTTACGCTTGCAATCGGATTGCATTACACTTTTCAGCGGATGCGCGTTCAACAATTCATTTTGTACCAAAAAGACTTGCAAATTCAGCGCGAGCTTGAGGTAAAATCGAGTTTTGACACCCTTACATCACTTTTAAACCGCGGAAGATTTTTTTCTATCGCCGAGGAAATTTTGCGTCATTCCAACGGCGAATACATGGCAATTTGTCTGCTAGATTTAGATGGTTTTAAAGAAAGGCCGTTCCCGAATGCCGATCACATCCGATTCGACGATGCCAACGGAAGAATCAGCGCCGGAGTCCGATTCGGATTCGGCGTCCTCCTCGGCCATGGCGCCCGGAAGCAGAGCGAGTGCAGGATCCGTACTGAGGCGATTAACCAGAATCTGAGCGGCATTGGTGAGCAGCAGGGTCCCGGCGGCAATGGTGAGGATCAGCACAATAGAGAGCAGTACGCGGAGCGCTTTCTTGGGGAACCGTAAGGAAAAGGACTTTTGCGGAATCGCGGTGACCGCGATGCCGAAGCCGATTCCTGTGGCAAGCGCGCTGGCGCGGCTGCCGGTCATGGCCAGACAGATGAACATGGGTATGGCGGAAAGCAGATAAAGGATGCGGGTGAGCTTCTTTTCGCTGAGTGCGGCGCCAATCACCGTCATCATCATGGAAATGGTGAGGTGGGCGGCGGTGTAGTTTCGATGGCGGTCAAGGATTTCGAGCGCATTGGATTCCTCATCGATACTGATGACTTTGTTCAGACCGATAAAATAGTCGGGTTTGAAAGCGGTGATCCGGACGCCCTGGGTCCCGCAGTAGATGCCCAGAATACTCAGGACAAAATAGACAATCGTCCAGGCGGTGATAAAGCATTTTAAAAAACTTTCCTGCTATGTTGTCTGATTTGCGCAGTGCCAGCAAAAGCGCATCATCGGTAAAGGGTTCTATGGAGTCGGTTTTATTTGACCTAGAATTGTCTAAATAGATTCTTACAAAGTCTTTGATGAGATTAATGTCATCCTTCATCGGCTTAAAGAAGATGGTGCTCTCTTTTGCACCTGATCCACCCAGTTCACAAAATCGCTCAAGTCCTGCCGCCATCCAGTGTGGCATTAAGAGTTCCTGACTGTTAGGGTGTATTGTGATAAGTATTTTGAAAAAACCATCAACAGAATTCTCTGTATTTCCATCAATAAAGTAGAATCGGAGGTCATCACAGAAAGCCCGTCTTTCGTTAAAATTCTGGTATTGTACTATTTTTTCTACTTCATCCAGTAATATAATACAGTTTGAGAAGGCAGCTTCTTTAAACAAGAGAACTAACTTATTAAAAATAAGTTGAAGCCCTTTTTTGCTCCATTCCATTTCACTATGATAACATGAAATGGCATTGAGAAATTCTTTATAGCCGAAAGAGAGTCGGTAAGATTGTGAACCTTCAAGAAAACCGATAGAATATAGTTTTTCTATAAGGTAATTGTTTATTTTCGGTAAATCAGCACCATGTTCTGTAAGCCACTTG
>CALCEK010000179.1 GCA_937900125.1 uncultured Treponema sp.
ATTATATTTTCTTTATTTTTTTCTTTAATGAAATGAAATCCATTATTAATTGAATTACCATTATCATAATAATAATAGTTATTATTATTATTTTTAATATTCACATTGTTTTTTAAATTATTATCTTTTAAATAATTATTATTCATATTTTTATCAATTTTTATATAAATATCTTCATTTATATCCTCATCAATATTATTATCATCATTATATGTATCAATTTTGATTCTTTGAAAAAAAGGAAAATATTTTTTTTCTTTACTAACAACCCAAGGATGTAATAATATTTCATTTATTTTAATTCTTTTCTTTTGATCAATTGTTAACAATTTATCAATCAAATCAATACATTCTTCAGAAATATTCCTTTCAATAACATAATTATTATTTTTTATATTCATGAATATTTCTTTCATTGCACTTTTTGCATCTTTCTGAAAATAATGTGCTCTAAAAGGAGAATATCCATGAATCATTTCATATAATAAAACACCTAAACTCCAAATATCAATGCCCATATCATATAATTCATCATTAATCATTTCAGGGGCCATATATTCATAAGTACCACAAAAAGTTATTCTTTCTCCTTTAGAAATATTAACGCACCAACCAAAATCACAAAGTTTAACTTGGCCATTTTTATCTAATAAAATATTTTCTGGTTTTATATCCCTATGAGCATAACCATTTATATGTAAAAAATAAATTGCTGATACCACTTGAATAAAATAATGAAATGCTTCATTTTCATCCATTCCTTTTTTTTGTTGAATTAATTGATGCCAAACTTCATATAACATAGCTGTTCCTCCACCATTCATATTTTCAATACCAATTATTTTATAATTATTAGAATAAAATAACTCTATTCTATAATTATGCAAATGAATAAAGCGGTTGCTGCTGTTGTGCGGGAACTGCGGCAAAAAAGCGGAATTTCTCAAGAAAAACTTGCTGATGTTATAGATTCACATCAAGTTTATATTTCCGAAATTGAGAATGGCAAAAAGATTCCTTCATTACCAATACTATACAAAATCGCTAGGGGCTTAGGAATTAGTCTTTCGGACATAATAATGCGTATCGAAAATAAAATAGACGAGAAATAGCAGGTGCAATAAATAAACATAAAAATCACAACCGCTGTTAGTGGAATAATAATTAATAAAATTATTACTCATATAGTATTTTAACTATAACACGTAAAAAATTATTTGTCAATCCCCCCAAAAACATAAACTTTCAAAAATTGATTTTTCTCCCCCGCATAAAGTTTTACTAGATTTTTTTATATTGTTGATATATCCTATTTATTTATAGAAGAAAAAATGAATCATTTTCGCTTAAAGATATGGCGAAATTCGGGTTTTAGGAGGAATCATGACAGAAATACCTACAGATAAAAAAATTCCTGGAAAATTGACAATACTTTTTTATCTAATTTACGTTATAGGCGATATATTATTTTGGTTTATAGCTTTGGCAAATGGTGTAATTTCTGCTAGTGATGTGGGCGGAATATTGCTATCTGTGCCTTCTATTTTATTGTTTGCCGTAAAATTTGCTATACTAGGCGGAATTTATTTTTTATTTATGAAAAAAATTCTAAACTATGACGGAACAGAAAAAACTTTTGCCGAAAGTGCTTCTTATGCAAAAAAATTGCAACAGTCAACAGTTCCGATGGAAGTTATCGCAGTCTTTGTTATTTTGCCAATAATACAATTTTATGTTCACAAAAAAGGCGAGGTTTCTTTTAATCCTCTGGCAATAGCTTTAATTGCATTTGGCACATCTGGCATTTTTGCCTGCCTTGCCGATGTCATTTTTACGCAAGAATTTGAACGCTGGATAGAATTTATCCCTTTAAAAGAAGAATATTGCGCTTCTAACATACGCAGACGTGGCATTATGCTTGCGGCTTTTAATTATTGGGGAATTTTGGGAGTCATATCTGGAATCATTTTAGGCTACAAAGGAGAAGCCATAAATGGCTCTACAAATTTTCTTTTTACTCATTTACTTCCCAATTTTATAATCCTAACAGGAACCGCACTTTTTACAACGCATTATCAATTCAGCGGTTTTAGACGGCGCATATTCCGATTGAGAGATGCGGTAGTTCTTGCGGCAAAAGGCGATTATGCTTCTATTGGACATATTTCTGTTTCTACGCGGGACGGCTTTGGCATTATTTCTACAGCTTTAAATGATTTTGTCGAGCAAACAAAAACTCTTATCGGCGGAATAAAAGAAACAACGGTGTCCTCTGGGCAAGCGGCAAGTCGTGTAAAAGCACAAACAGAACAAACTGCTAGTATCATTTCAAAAATAACGGATATTACTGATGTGTTATTGGACGGAATTACAAAAGAAGCCGAAGGTATAGAAAAAGTAAACTCAAAAACCGAAGATATTAGTCAATCGATAAAACAATTAAACTCAGATATAGAACGGCAATCTGACGCTGTAGAAAAATCTTCCACTAGCATAGCTCAAATGGTAGAAAATATTCGTTCCGTAACAAACATACTTTCGCAAAATGCTTTGGTTGTCGAAAATCTTTCGGGGGCGGCTACCGATGGACGCAAAAAAATAGCGGACGCAGTTTCTAGCTCAGAAAAAATATTAAAAGAATCGGCAACGCTACTAGACGCAAGCAATGTAATTCAAAATCTTGCAAGTCAAACAAACCTACTTTCTATGAACGCTGCAATAGAAGCCTCCCATGCAGGCGAATCTGGCAAGGGGTTTTCTGTAGTTGCGGGCGAAATTAGAAAACTCGCGGAAGATTCTGACAAACAAGGCAAAATGATAACTCAAAGTTTAACATCGCTACAAGAAAGTATACAAGGCATAACGAGTGCAACATTGCAAGTGCAAAGTCAATTTAACACAATCTACAACTTAACAAACGAAGTTCGCAACAAAGAAATTACGATTAAAAATGCAATGGACGAACAAGCCGATAGTAGCGGACAAGTTTTAGAGGCCGTTCAAGAAATAATGGGTATAACAGAGAGCGTTAAAAATGGTTCTAAATTAATGCTTTCTAACAGTGACGAAATTGTAAAAGATATGAATATGCTCGCAGACCAAACAGAAGAATTTGGTATTACAATAAGCGATGTCGTTACAAATGGTCAAGAAATAAATGTTACCGTAAAAAACATAAAAGAAGCCTCTCTCCAAAATGGCGATGTCATAGCAAACTTAGGTCAACGAGTTGAACGATTTAAATTATAAGGGCAAATGTCGAATTTTGCTTTTTTAGGCAACCACGCAAATATTCTGTAACAGTCATTCTAAACGAATGTGAAGAATCCATTTTTTCTTTGCAGAAACATAGGTTCTTCACACCTTGCGGTGTTCAAAAATGACAGTATTTAAGCGTTGCTAGGCGTTGCCAAGCGTTGCCGTTTTGGGTAAATTTGCAAAATGCAAAAAGTGTAGTAGAATAAGCGAAAAAATACAAAAGCGGAGCGAATTATGCGCAAGTTTCAAGTTGTATCAGAGTACCAGCCGTCAGGTGACCAGCCAGAAGCGATTCAAAAATTGGCAGAAGGATTTTTGCGGGGGGATTCTTACCAAACGCTTAAAGGTGTAACAGGAAGCGGCAAAACTTTTACAATGGCAAAAATAATTGAGGCGGTTCAACGTCCCACGCTTATAATCAGTCATAACAAAACACTTTCCGCCCAGCTTTACCGCGAATTCAAAAGTTTTTTTCCAAACAATGCGGTTGAATATTTTGTAAGCTATTACGACTACTATCAGCCAGAAGCTTATGTTCCAGCCCGCGACCTTTACATAGAAAAAGACGCTGCAATCAACAAAGAAATCGACCAAATGAAAATGGCAGCCACCTACAGCCTTATGGAACGCCGAGACGTTATTGTTATCGCAACCGTCAGCTGCATTTATGGTTTAGGAATGCCCGAACTGTACCGCAGTATGCGCATCCACTTAGAAAAGGGCGAAACGCCTGACATTCACAAACTCGCACTTGACCTTGCGCACGTGCAATACAACAGAAATGACATGGTGTTAGAACGAGGAAGTTTTAGAATCAAAGGTGACACAATCGAAATTTATCCGCCCTACATGGAATTTGACGAAGCGTATCGGATTGAACTTGATTTTGATGAAATTTGCAGAATCAGGCGATTCAATGTTATTTCTGGCGAAATTACGGAAGAGCTTGACGAAACAACCATTTATCCAGCGAAGAATTTTGTTGTTCCCCAAGACCAACTTTCGCTCGCTTGCACCCGAATACAAAATGAACTAGATGAACGACTTGAAGTTTTGAATGCGCAACACAAATTGCTAGAAGCGGAACGGCTAAAAACGCGCGTTACTTACGACATTGAAATGATGAAAGAAATGGGCTACTGCTCAGGAATTGAAAATTATTCTGCCCCGATTGCAGGCAGAGCTAAAGGCGAGCCACCCGCTACCCTTTTGCATTATTTTCCTGACGATTTTTTGTGTATGATTGATGAAGCGCACGTAACAGTTCCGCAAATCGGCGCAATGTACGAAGGCGACCGCAGCCGTAAGCAAAATCTTGTGGATTTTGGATTTAGACTTCCGAGTGCGCTTGACAATCGACCGTTAAAAATAAATGAGTTTACCGCAAAAATGAATCAGGTCATTTACGTTACGGCAACTCCGCGCAAAGAAGAAGTTAAACAAAGCACTCAAGTTATTGAACAAATAATTCGCCCCACTGGACTTCTTGACCCGATTGTTGAAGTTCGCCCGACTGAAGGGCAAATGCAAGACATTTACAAAGAAGTTACAGTTCGCACTGTCCGCGGGGAACGCAGCCTTGTTTTAACGCTCACAAAAAAAATGGCGGAAGATTTAACCGATTATCTTGCGGGGCTTGGAATGAAAGTAAAATACATTCATTCTGAAATTGACACTTTTGAACGAGTTGAGATTTTAAAGTCGCTCCGTTCTGGCGAAATTGATGTGCTGATTGGAATCAATTTGTTGCGCGAAGGAATTGACCTTCCTGAAGTGAGTTTTATAGCACTTTTGGATGCCGATAAAATTGGATTTTTGCGCAGTACAACTAGTTTGATTCAAATTATCGGAAGAGCCGCTCGCAACGCCGAAGGAATGGTTGTTATGTATGCCGACCGAATGAGTGACGCAATGAAAGAAGCCATTGACGAAACCAAAAGACGCCGCTCAATTCAAGAAGAGTACAATAAAAAACACGGAATCACACCAAAAACAATCAAAAAAGCGGTTGAAGACATTCTTGAACACCAAAAAGTTGATGCCAAAGAAAACGCCGATGTTGAACTTGAAACGCTCAAAAAATCCGCAAACCTTTTTGTTCCAGCGCAAAGAAAAAAACTCATCTCTGCACTCAAAAAAGAAATGGAAGAAGCCGCCGATATGCTCGATTACGAACGCGCTATGGTTTTACGCGACCAAATTTACGAAATCGAGCAAACCTACGGAAAGTAAAATTTTTACACTTTAAACTGGTCAACTTGTACGCCGATTTTTTCTATTGAACTGCTAATTTGCCCAGAAACTTCGGTCAAGGCCACGCCAGTTTCGTTGATTTTGCGCGCCCCGATGGACATTTCTTCCATACTTTGACTCATTGTCATTGTTGCATTTTGCAAAAGTTGAACTTCTTTTAAAATCATCTGATTTCCTTCTTGCATTTCGTTCGATGCGTTGCGAACTTCAACAGTGCTATCGTTCATATTGTGCAAAGCTTCGGTAATTTGTTTTGAACCTTCGTTTTGTTCTTCCATTGCCGCCCGAATTTGCATAACAAGAGCGTCAGTTTCTTCAAGTTTTTTAGAAACCGCTTCAAAAGCAACCGCCGATTCCACAGAAGCCGAAACAACTTGACTAATTGATTCCCTAATGTTAGAAAGTTGATTTCCAATCGTCTTAGATTGCGCAGTAGAAGTTTCGGAAAGTTTTCGGATTTCGTCAGCAACAACCGCAAATCCTTTTCCCGACTCGCCTGCGTGGGCTGCCTCGATTGCTGCGTTCATTGCGAGAAGATTCGTCTGCGAAGCGATTGCCGCAATTGCAACATTTGCCTCTTGGAGCATTTCTGATTGACTTTCGATTTCTGTAATTCTATCGTTTACAGCTTTTTGTTTTGAAATTCCCGACTGAGAATTAGAACGAAGCTCGTTAAATGACTGTGCCATTTTTTCAACAGAACCATTTACCGAAGAAATATTTCCAATCATTTCTTCAACAGCTGCACTTGCTTGCGTAACACCATTGGACTGCCCTTCAATCATGTGTTCAAGGCTTTCGATATTTGAAGCAATCTCGTTGACCGCGCCCGCTGTTTGCGCAACAGACTGATTTTGCGCGTCAATTTGCCTTTTCATTGAATCGATATTTGCAATAATTTCTGTAATTGAAGAAGAAGTGTCCTGCGTTGCACCCGAAAGGTCTTCGCCAGCCGTGATAAGCTCGTCCTTTGATGATTTTACATCCCCAATGATTGTATGCAATTTTGAAACAAATGCGTTAAATCCTTTTACAACATCTCCAATTTCATCTTTTGCCTTTGAATCTATGCGCTGCGTAAGGTCAGCTTCACCGCTTGCAATTTCTGTAATTGCACCCTTTACAACTAAAAGCGGTTTTACAGAGCTAGAAACAAGCACTCCTACTACAAAAAAGGCAATCACCAAAATCACAACGAGGACAGTCATCATTATGCGAATCATGTGTTTGAGCGTTGAGTAAAAATCATCATAAGATGTAACGCCCAAAACTGACCAATCAGTTCCAGGAACAGGGCGATAAGCCGATGTCATTTTGATTCCAGTTTTTGAGCTTACAAATGCTCCTCCGTTTGTTTCGCCACGCAACAATTTGTCGCCAATCTCTTTTAAATCGCCTTTAGCATCAGCAAACACGCCATTTTCATCGTAAACCCGCTTGACATCTTTTGACGCAACAGTTTTTCCAGTTGTTCGGCTGATTACATAAACATCGGACTGATTTCCAAAATGAATGTCGGCAAGTTTTTTTGAAAGAGATTCGCCGTAAAGGTTTACAACTGCAACGCCGACGATTTTTGTGCTGTTGTTCAAATCATAAACTGGCACAGCATATTGCTGCAAAAACTGCCCTGTTACAGCACTCACAGCAGGTTCCATCATATAACGATTTCCTTTAAGTGCTTCTCTTACATAAAGTCGGTCAGCAAAATGAAGTGGCATACCAGTTGCGGTAAAGGAATCTCCATTTGAATCATAAAATGCAACATTTTCGTAGTCTTCACTGATTTCAGCAATTGCCCGTAAGCGTTCGCATTTTTCTAAGGTAGAAACTTCTGTATTGCGCACAAAATCCATTGCCGCAACGGTTTCTGCCACACGAAAATGACGCTCCGTTTCGCCCTTGATTTTACCCGCCGCACTGTCTGTAACAGCGTCCATAAGCTGATGGACAGTTGCTTCTACAGTGGAAGTAGAAAGATTGTCCGCAATAAGTGCAAGCGCAACATTAGAAACAGCAACAATAGCAAGTACAAAAGCTATAAGTCTAAATTCCAAACTATGAAAATTGATTTTCATAAAAACTCCTCATGCAAGTAATAGACCAACTCGGATTTTTCCGAATATGTTTAACATTTTATAATAATCAAAAATCAAATTTTGTCAAAATGACACGCAAATTTCTTACAACTCACGGATGGCTTTCATTTCTTTTTTGCGCATATACATGGCTTTGTCAGCACGTTTAAATACATTAGAAACATTTTCGTCAGATTCGGGATTGTAAAGCGCGATTCCGATTGCCGCTGAAACTCGTTCCCATTGCTCAAGTTCCGTGTTTCCTACCATGCTATCTATTTTTGCGTTAAATTGTTCTTCTAGTTCTTTGTAATTTTTAAAATCTTCGCCTTCAAGGACTACAACAAATTCATCGCCCCCAATTCTAAAAACGGGCGAATGTTCAAAAATGTTGCAAACAATATCGCAAAGTTTTTTAATGGCAATATTTCCTTGTTCATGCCCGAAAGTGTCATTTATGCGCTTTAAAAAGTTTAAGTCAATCATTGCAATTCCAAAATCCGTAAAGCCATCGGTAATTTGCCATTCAATTTGGCGCACCTGCGCATCGTAAGCGGTTTTGTTTCTGATTCCCGTAAGAGCATCTTTGTTTGCAAGTTCGTTCATCATCTCTGCTTCTTTTTTTGTAGTTTTAAGTTCCTGCGAGGTAGAAAGGAGATTCTTTATGTATTCTTCCAATTCCTGAATCATTGCCGCAAATCTGCGTCCTAAAGAAGAAATTTCGTCTTTTCCAACAGAAAATTTGTTGATTTTGCTCGCAATCGCGGGATTTTTTGATTGAACGTATTCCTGCAATGTGTCTTCCAAAAACACCAATTTTGAAATGTAACGGCGATTTAGAATGATAACCATAATAATATTGCTCAACGCAAGAACAATCATAATTCCAATCGATTGAAAAATGCTATTTGTAAGAATCGCTTTGTTTACATCGACAACCTCAACCTCAGTTCCAATCAAACCAAGTTTTTTGTCTTCTATAACAAGTGGCGTATAATAGGCATAAGTGTGTCCCCAAGTGTTGTCCCAAACTTGATAACCTTCGGGTTTTTCAGGCAAAAACCAAGCGTCCCACTGAACTTTATACAGTTCAGGATCATCGTAATATTCATCGCCCAAATAAAGAAATTCGCCAGAGTCAGCTTTTGTTCCGTCAAGAGCGCGGTGTGTGCGTTCCCCATCAATCATATAGACCATATAAAAAATCTCTTCTTTTGGAACAAGATAATATGTGTACGGCAAACTAAACGATTCGCGAGCTTCTTCAAACGTCAAAAGCCAATATTCGTGTTTCCAAATAAACCAAGCTTTTTTTACGTCATCATCGAGTGCTTCAAATGGAATGTCGCTAAAACGAGTTTCGGGATAGAGAGAAGCAAAAAGTTCGTCAAAATTCTGTTTTGCTGTTTGGAATTCCGAAAAATCGTATGGAATGTCAACTTCGGCAAAATGTTCCATATAATAATTCTGATAGTTTACAAAATCATCACTTTCGGCAAGAATCATACGCTCAAGGTAATTTCCAATATTACGAATATTTTCTTCGCATTGCAGACGGTAAAATTGCATTTGGCTAACATAAGTGTAAACCCCACTCAAAATCATAACAATCACGGTAAAAATCCCAAAAATCATCGAAAAGCGAAACAAAAGACTGTCTGTTTTTTTACTCATAATGGCTTTTTATTATAACGATTTTCCCTCAAATAACAAGGGCATCTCTAGAGAGTGCAATTTTTAGAGATTCCCACAAGTAAAAAGCCCAAATTTCCATGCTATACTTCACTTCCCTAAGCAAAAAAACTTTGTTATATTGAGAGTGGAGAAAAATATGATTATATCTAACAAAATTGCCCTTGAGGTTATAAATGAATCTTTAAAAACAGGTGCGGATTTTGCGGAAATTTTTGCGGAAAATAAAATTGTGAATAAAATTTGACCAAAAGATATTGTTTTGTGATGGTGAATTTTGTGAAAAGAGGAAAATATGGACAAATTTGAGTGGTATGAATATGGATATAGATATGTGCAAGCATCTGTGAAATATGAAAACTTTAATTGGTTTAAAGATAATTTTGATAGTTCATGGTGAGATGCAGGTCTATATTATTCAAATAATCATCCGGTTTCTGAAAATCGTAAGATAAGAAAATTGTTGAAACATATAAAGGTTTGAGATGTGATTAGGATTAAATGATATTTGGTATATATTTATCCAGAAAGTTGAAATTGGTGGTGGTGACCATCAAGTATGGTGAGAGATGATTATGGATGTATAAAATTTGAACCTAGGTCATCTAATAGAGAAATTATGTATAATCCTAATGAATTAAATGAATCAGCATTTAAATTAAAAATATT